>CANGEF010000022.1 GCA_947452685.1 Flavobacteriales bacterium
AGTTCTAACAACGCCAGTTCACTTACCAGCATTCCGAAGATCATTCAACGAACACTTTATCAGAGGCAAACAGCTTCGGCCTACAGCGATGCGAATCCGATTCCAATCGGACAGCCGCTTCCTGAAGGATCGTTCTATACCATACAAGTAGGAGCCTTCCGCATTCCTGTGGCGAACAACACCTTTAGTCAGTTTGCTCCTGTATACGCTGAACGTCAAGCTAACGGATTCATTCGCTACAGCACTGGTTTTTTCACTTCCTACACTGAAGCCATTCAGGCTCGAAATGAAATTCGTCAGATGGGTTATGCAGACGCATTTATTGTGGCCTACAAAAACCGTGAGCGTGTTCGATACAGCGAACTCATGACAGCCGCAGAGCGGGCTTCTACCTCTGGTGGCAATGCCGCTTCAACAAATGCAAATACAGCGAACACTGCACCAACACCGGAAGTTGATGTAACCTACTATTCAGATCCGCTAGCCGTGCCCGCTAAATTGATTGAAAAGACAGAAGGCATTTTCTTCACGGTTCAGATTGGCGTGTATGCGAAGCCTTCAAGAAATCCTATTCTGAATACCTATTCCGATTTACATGTGGAGAAACTTTCGAACGGACAAGTTCGATACACAAGCGGTAAATTCCAGACCGTAGCTGACGTTGTGAAGCAACGCGATTTTGTAAAAGCAAATGGAATTCCAGATGCCTTCATTACAGCCTACAAAAACGGAAAACGAATTACAGTGCCTGAAGCTAAAAAAGAGTTGGGCATTCAATAAATCAGAAAGGAAAAAAAATGCAGTGCATTGATTTGCCTTTTCATCACTTAACTTTGAAGTAACAATTTTCGGCAATGAAAAAACATCTTCTCATCTTAAGTTTTCTTGCATGGGCCTTTTTAGGAAATGCACAACTTCAATTAAACGAAATGGTTGCTTCGAACGCAACCAATCAAATGGATGAGTTTTTCGAATACGACGATTGGATTGAAATCTACAACGCCGGAGGTATTGTGAATCTCGCCGGATATTATTTATCTGACGACCATTTAAACCTTATTAAATATCAAATTCCAGCTACAAGCCCTGGAACCACAACCCTTCTGCCTGGCGGATTCGCGGTCTTCTTCGCAGATAAGGACAATCTTACGCAAGGTGCCATGCACACGAACTTCACACTTAGCTCGAATGGAGAAAATGTCTTTCTAACTGCACCTGACGGAGTTACCATTATTGACAGTATTTCTTATCCGCAAATGGCAACCGACATAAGTTACGGACGCACCTGCGAAGCTTGTTCCACTTGGCAATATTTTAACAACGTTACCTATTCTGCACCCAATCAAGAATTAACTGCAACGGCAGAATTACTTTTCGTAAACGAAGTGCAACCCCTAAATGCAGGTATCTATCACGACCCTGAATTCGAATATGACCCTTGGATAGAAATTTACAATCCGAATCCTTATCAAGTTAATCTCGGCGGTTATTACCTCAGCGTAAATGGTTCTCCAACACAATGGCAAATACCAACCAACGAACCTTACAACACGGTAATGCCACCCAATAGTTACAAGGTTTTTTGGTGCGACAATGACCTCGCTTTCGGGGCCACTCACACTTCCTTAACCCTGAACCCTTCTGGTGGAACGGCAACGCTTACCGGTCCTGACGGCACAACACCCGTAAGCTCGCTCACGTGGAGTGCCCTTTCAGCTGGACAAAGCGCAGGCTGCTCTACCGACGGCGCACCAACCATTACAATCTTTAATCCTTCCACACCCATTAACACCAACAGCCTTATTCACATAACCCCGGAAGCCGCAGTGATTAATGAAGTCATGGCAGACAACATCATCACTTATGCAGACAATTACGGGCAATTCGATGATTGGGTTGAAATTTACAATCCGCTTAATTACGATGTAAACTTGGCTGGATATTTCTTAAGTGACAACAGCGAAAACCCAAGAAAATGGCAGGTTCCAGCAACTTTCATTGACAGTGTTAAAGTACCTGCGCATGGCTACCTTTTGTTCTTCGCAGATGATGACGGATCACAAGGTGTGCGACATACCAATTTCAATTTAAACAACAAGCATGAATTTGTTGGACTGTACAGTCCAGATGGATTAACCCGTGTAGATGAAATTGCTTGGGCATATATGGGTGCAGATACAAGTTTGGGCCGTCTTACAGATGGAAGTCCAGCGTGGGTGAACTTCGTTGTTACCACCCCCGATTTCTCTAACAATCAGGGAACGATACACATTCAAGAAACAAATCTTGCGAAGACGATCTTCTCCATTTATCCGAATCCAACACGAGGCCTTGTTCAATGCTCTAAGAAAAGCAACATTCGTGTTTACACTGTTCAAGGAAATTTAATAGACACTTTGAACGGCGTTTGGCAAATTAATTTCAGCAACTACAGTGCTGGAATCTATGTTGTCACCGATGAAGAAGGAAATAAATTAAGAGTAATTAAAGAATAATTTAATTATTCAACTCCGATATACTTGTGAATTTGAAGACCCACACGCCAGTGTGGGTTTTTTAATACCCAGTCGAAAATGAGCGGAAGACTCTCCTCGCGCTTCTCCCATTCTGGTTGCATAAACCACTGGGCATTTTCGTTCATGCGTGCAGCCATATCATGCGACCAAGCCAAATCTGACTTGTGAAAAATGACAACCTTTAACTCATTCGACAACTGAAAATACTCTTCAAGTGGAGCTTTAAATTTCTTCGGTGAAAAGGTTATCCAATCGAACAGCCCTGTCAACTTCTGCGTACCACTCGTTTCCAAATGAATTCTCAATCCCACGTTGCGCAAGGCTTCCGTAAGCGGAGCAAGATCATGCAAAGTGGGTTCACCACCGGTTACGATAACCACTTTCACCCCGCTTCCAACAGCCGCTTCCACCAACGTGTTTAATGAAACAAGGGGGTGCTTCTCTTTGTCCCAGCTCTCTTTCACATCGCACCAAACACAACCTACGTCACATCCGGCTAATCGAATAAAAAAACTTGGAACACCCGAGTGAACGCCTTCACCTTGAATACTGGTAAAGGTTTCCATAACAGGATATTTCACTTCCGAACTCACGCTTTTATTTTTCCAATTAAATCGTAATGCTCGGCTCGAACAATTTCAATGTTCGCAAAATCACCAACACGCAAATAACCTTCCGACTTCGGAACAACCACTTCGTTGTCTACTTCCGGAGAATCGAATTCGGTTCGACCGATGTAGTAATCTCCTTCTATTTTATCTACCAAAACTTTGAACGTTTTTCCAACTTTCGCTTCGTTCAACTCCAATGAAATGTGCGATTGCACTTCCATAATTTCGTCGGCACGCTTCTTCTTCGTCCTTGCTGAAACATCGTCGTTTAAAACGAAAGCAGAAGTATTCTCTTCATGACTGTAAGTGAATACACCCAAGCGCTCGAAGCGCGATTGCTCTATCCACTTCAACAATTCTTTGTGATCCGCTGCGGTCTCTCCAGGGAATCCGGTAATCAAGGTTGTGCGAATAGCAATATCTGGAACCTTCATGCGAATGTCTTGAAGAAGCGCATCGGTCTTTTCTCTGGTTATGCCGCGCTTCATGGCTTGCAACATTTTTGTTGTTCCATGTTGAAGGGGCATGTCTAAATATTTGCAGATGTTGTCGCGTTCATTCATCACATCCAACACGTCCATCGGGAAACCACTCGGGAAAGCATATTGAAGACGAATCCAATCGATTCCTTCTACATCGGAAAGACGCTTCAACAGTTCAGAAAGGGTTCTTTTCTTTTCTATGTCTAAGCCGTAGAAGGTTAAGTCCTGTGCAATAAGTACCAACTCTTTGGTTCCATTCGCGGCAAGCGATTTCGCATTCTTCACCAATTGTTCCATAGGAGTGCTCACGTGCTTTCCACGCATAAGCGGAATGGCGCAAAACGAACACGGACGATCACATCCCTCTGCAATTTTAAAATAGGCGAAATGACTCGGAGTGGTCAGCAAGCGCTCTCCCACCAATTCTGTTTTGTAATCTGCTTTTAATGTTTTCAGCAAGCGAGGAAGATCGCGCGTTCCAAAAAACGCATCCACTTCTGGAATATCTTTTTCCAACTCTGGCTTATATCGTTCACTTAAACATCCCGTCACATAAAGCTTCGAAACATTTCCCTTCTCTTTCTCTTTCGCCCAGGCTAGAATGGTATTGATGCTTTCTTCTTTGGCGTTATCAATGAATCCGCAGGTATTGATGATGACAATTTCAGAATCTGTCTCCTCCGATTCATGCGCTACATCGAAAGCATTGGCTTTCAACTGCGCCATCATGATTTCCGAATCGAAAATATTCTTCGCGCAACCCAAGGTTACTACGTTCACCTTGTTTTTCTTGAGGGTCTTCGTTTTCATTATTTTGTTTTACCTGCGAATAAACTATCTACAAATTCAAATCTATTGAAGACTTGAAGGTCACCGGCCTGCTCTCCCACTCCTATAAAGCGGACAGGTATATTGAATTGATCTGAAATTCCAATCACCACTCCGCCCTTTGCTGTACCATCTATTTTCGTAATGGCCAAGGAAGAAACTTCTGTTGCGGCCGTGAATTGCTTGGCTTGCTCAAATGCATTTTGTCCGGTTGAACCGTCTAAAACCAGCATCACATCGTGCGGAGCATTCGGCACCACTTTTTGCATCACCCGTTTAATCTTGGTCAGCTCGTTCATAAGCCCGACCTTGTTGTGCAAGCGGCCTGCAGTATCAATAATTACAACATCTGCTTTTTTAGAAACAGCAGATTGCAAGGTATCAAAAGCCACAGCTGCTGGATCAGCATTCATGGCTTGCGCTACTATTTCTACATTCGCGCGTTCAGCCCAAATTTTCAATTGATCAATGGCTGCGGCGCGGAAGGTATCTGCCGCACCTAAAACTACTTTCTTTCCTTGTTGTTGAAGTTGGTAAGCCATCTTACCAATAGTTGTGGTCTTCCCCACACCATTCACTCCAACAACCATAATTACGTAAGGCATTCCATCGGTGGCTGGAATGAAAATCTCTTCGCTCTCTTCTCCTTCATGACCCACAAGCATTTGCGCAATTTCATCGCGCAACACCTGATTCAGCTGGTCCGAAGGCATTGACTTTTCTGAGCGCACACGTTCTTGAATGCGCTTGATAATTTTCTCTGTGGTATCGGTTCCGACATCTGAGGTGATTAGAATTTCTTCCAACTCATCTAGCATTTCCTCGTCTACGTGCGCTTTACCGGTAATAATACGAGCAAGCTTCCCGAAAAAACCTTCACGGGTACGTTCAAGACCAAGATCTAACTTGTCTTTTTTTTCTTTCGAAAAGAGGCGTTTGAAGAAACTCATAGTGTAGGTCTAAAATAAAAAAAAGGCCTTTCCAAAGGAAAAGCCTTTTAACGTATTTCTAACAGCGATTAGCCTTTAGCAAACCACTCGCCGATTTTATCATTGTGTACAATTTCCTCTTTGAAGGAATATGAGCCTGATTTTGCAGACTTCACCATTTTAATAACTTTGGTGTGGTTTTTACCACCACCAGTTTGCAGGGTCGCAACTACTTTCTTTGCCATGACTTAAGCTTATTTGATTTCTTTATGAACCGTCATTCTCTTCAAAATCGGGTTGAATTTTTTCTTCTCTAAGCGCTCAGGAGTATTCTTCCTGTTCTTAGTAGTGATGTAACGGCTTGTGCCGGGTTTGCCAGACTCTTTGTGTTCTGTGCACTCCATTATAACTTGTATTCTATTACCTTTCTTAGCCATTGTTGCAGAAATTGGACGGCAAATATACGTAGAATATCGAGAATTGCAAGTTTGAAATTCATTTTTTTCATCTATTCTCCATGTCGAGCCACCGAATAGCCACAAATCTATGTTAATAAGACACTACAGCCCCTGCTTTTTCTGTTGTTCTACTGAATAATTTCACACATCCATACATCTGTACATTTTGGCTAAAAAAAGAAAAGGCGAGGTCGATACTTCCGCCGAATTTGAAGATAGAAACGAACATTTGAATCGCGACGTCCGCACCATGCGCATTGCAGGCCTTGCCGTTCTTCTGTTTTCGGCATTTACAGCTTTCGCCTGTATTTCCTATTTGTTCTCTGGTGTCCACGATCAACAACTCTTCATTGGAAGCGGCGGACTGAACGAATCTTATCATAACTGGATGGGCGGACTTGGTGCACGCTGGGCGCATGCGCTCATGTTTCATTTTGCTGGAATTGCTGCACTTTGTATTCCGCTATTGATTTTCCTTACCGGCATGCGCATGCTTACCGGAAAACATCTACTTCCATTTTTAAAAACTTTACGCGTGAGCATTGGCATCATGCTCTTCGTTCCGTTGGCCATCGGATTCTTCGCACACCGCACCAATCCCATTCCATTCGACCACATTGAAATTCTCATCAACGGATTATTTGTAGGTGGTTACGGTGTTGTAGCTACTCATTTCTGTGTTTCGCATCTCGGTTGGATGGGAACTCTGCTCGGAATTATTTTCGTAGTTCTTGTGTTCTTCATTGTGAACTTCAATCATCATGTAGACACCTTCATTGCCCGATTAGGCGTGCTTTTTAGATCGAAACCAAAAGCAGACAAGCCCCGAATTATTGAGGAAGAGGAAGAAGAGGAAAAAGTAGAAGAAAACCCGTTTCAACCTGCTGTAAATACAAACGAGACGACTGTTGAAGTAAAGGCCGAAGCCATTCCCACCTACACACCGGAACCCGAGCCAGAGCCCGAAGTATACGAAGTAGTGAGTGATGAAGACACCCCCGCTGTAGCCACCAATTTCGACTTTGAGAACCCCTTAAATCCACAGCCTGCTTTCGAATTAATTCCAGATGAGGAAGAAGAAAAAACAACGGATGAATTTGAACTAAGCCCTGTATCTTCAGGTAATTCAACCATCTTTGAAGATGATGATTTAGGCGATTTGGGAATTGAAATCGCTCCTTTGGTGCAAGCCGAAGAATTGAGTTCCGACGAAATTGAAAGCACCGAGTTCGGTGAATATGATCCGAAGCTTGACCTTTCGCGCTATCAACTTCCTTCCATTGATTTACTTCAGAATTACGGAGGCAATGGGCCTCAGATTTCGAAGGAAGAATTGGAAGAAAACAAGAACCGAATCATTGAAACCCTCAATCATTACAAGATTGAAATAGCCAAGATTAAGGCTACCATCGGACCTACCGTTACGCTCTATGAAATTGTTCCAGCGCCCGGTGTTCGTATTTCAAAAATTAAAAGTCTGGAAGACGACATTGCCCTTTCGCTCGCTGCATTGGGCATTCGTATCATTGCCCCTATTCCTGGAAAAGGAACAATAGGTATTGAAGTTCCGAACAGCAAACCCGACGTGGTTTCCATGCGTTCGTTGATTGCGAGTGACAAGTTTCAAAATGCCGATATGGAACTTCCGTTGGTGTTGGGAAAAACCATTTCAAACGACATCTTCGTTACTGACTTAACCAAGATGCCGCACTTGCTTATGGCCGGTGCAACGGGACAAGGAAAGTCCGTTGGATTGAATGCTATTCTCGTGTCGTTGCTTTATCGCAAGCATCCTTCGCAAGTGAAGTTCGTTTTAGTTGACCCGAAAAAAGTTGAGCTTACGCTTTTCAATAAAATTGAAAGACACTTCTTAGCGAAACTTCCCGACGAAGCGGAAGCCATAATTACAGACACGAGTAAAGCGGTGAAGACCTTGAATTCGTTGTGTATTGAAATGGACGAGCGCTACGAACTGCTTAAAATAGCTGAGTGCAGAACGATTAAAGAGTACAACGCGAAATTCATTTCAAGAAAATTAAATCCGAATAACGGTCATCGTTTCCTTCCCTACATTGTCTTGGTTGTAGATGAGTTTGCCGATTTAATTATGACCGCTGGTCGTGAAGTTGAAACGCCCATTGCTCGTCTAGCCCAGTTAGCACGTGCTATTGGGATTCACCTGATCATAGCCACACAGCGTCCTTCTGTAAACATTATCACTGGAACCATCAAAGCCAACTTCCCTGCGCGTATTGCGTTCCGTGTAACCTCTAAAATTGATTCGCGTACCATTCTCGATGCAGGTGGAGCCGACCAATTGATTGGACGCGGTGACTTGTTGCTTAGCACAGGCAATGAACTTATTCGATTGCAGTGCGGATTCGTTGATACACCAGAGGTTCAGGCCATAACTGAATTCATTGGAAGTCAGCAAGGTTACGCTCACGCTTTTCATCTTCCTGAAGTTGCTGATGAAAATTCAATGGAAATAGGTAATTTTGACAACTCGGAACGCGATTCATTGTTCGAAGAAGCTGCGAAGGTCATTGTGTTAAGTCAACAAGGATCTGCCTCGCTTCTTCAACGCAAACTGAAATTGGGTTATAACAGAGCTGGCCGATTGATTGATCAATTGGAAGCTGCTGGACTTATTGGCCCCTTTGAAGGAAGCAAAGCTCGGAAGGTTTTAGTACCCGATGAAATTGCTTTGGAACAGTTCTTGAAAAACCTGCGTGATTAATAAAAAAACAAAATGAAAAATCTATTTCTAGCGTTCGCACTTCTTGCAACGTTTTCTCTTCAAGCTCAGACCTCTAAAGAAATCTTAGATAAAATTTCTACCAAAGCAAAATCGTGGGCAACCACCTCTTCAGACTTCAGCTCTGAACTAAGTAATCCGAAAACCGGAAAAGTGACCAAGCAAAACGGCACGGTGAAGGTAAAAGGAAAAAAATACCAATTGGCCCTTCCAGATTATTCTGTCTACTGCGACGGGGCTACCGTTTGGACCTACAACAAAAAATCGAACTCGTGTTCAATCGACAACTTAGCCGATGTAAAAGACGGAGGCTTCGACCCTTCAGAGATGTACACCATTTGGAACAAAGACTTCAAACACGAAATGAAAAACACCAATGCCACCATTGACGGCATTGCTTGTTATGAAATTGCCTTGTACCCATTGAACCCCAAGTCGAAATCATTTCACACCGTTACCCTATTTGTAGATAAAGCGAAAATGGAATTGGTGAAAGTAAATGTGAAGACTCGTGAGAACGCTGATGTCACTTACAAGATTAAAAATTTCAAAGCGAATCCTGCCATCAACGACGGTGACTTCAAATTCAATCAAGCGGGATTCCCTGGCGTGAAGATGGTGGATAATCGCCTTTAGGCGATTTACACAACACGTTGTGATGACAATCTTCGATTGATGACCGCAAGCGGATGACGCTACGCGATGGGGGATTTCAGGATTTTTAGTGTGTGTTCTTCTGCTGAATTGGGTTCGACTTGAAAGTCGTATTCCCAGGAAGCGAACTTTGGAAGGCTCATGAGAATACTTTCAGTTCTTCCTCCGGTTTGAAGACCGAAGAGGGTTCCTTTATCGCAAACCAAATTAAATTCAACATAACGACCTCTGCGAAGCAATTGCCATTGCTTCTGTTGTTCCGTAAACTCTAAATTCATGTTGGCTTCAACAATAGGCAAATAAGCTTTGTTGAAGGTGTGTCCAACCGCGTTGTTAAACGCCCAAAGCTCTTCCATTGTTTTCTGTTCGGAAGGCTTTTGATAATCGTAAAAAATTCCGCCTACACCGCGTGTTTCATTTCTATGTGGAATGAAGAAATACTTGTCGGCCCACAACTTAAATTCTTCGTGATTCATACCGTGGGTATCACACACATTTTTCATTTCAGCATGAAAAAAATCACGTTGTTCTTCGTTTATATAAATCGGCGTTAGATCTATTCCTCCGCCAATCCATTGGTCTCCGGCATCACTTTCGAAATAACGAACGTTCATGTGAACGATAGGAACCTGGGGGGAAAACGGATGAATAACTAAGGACACACCGGTTGCAAAAAAGGTCTTCGCATCCGGATGCATGCGATCTTTCATCATGGGCGGAACAGGACCTCTAACCGCTGAAAAGTTCACTCCGCCTTTTTCAATGAGCGATCCATTCAGCACGCGGGTTCTTCCACCACCTCCGCCCGAATGCTTCCAGATATCTTCGCGAAAATCTGAACCGTCGAAAGTTTCCAAAGCAGCACAAATGCTGTCTTGAATTTCCAATAAATCATTAACGACTTTCTTCTGAAACGGCGTTAAACTTATTTCAAGTTGTTCTTCAATCCCCATCTTCCATTCATTTTTTGAATCACATTCACGTAAGCGTTTTCATAACCCGATTCGGGGCCTGTCTTAAAAAATTCGAATCCCAAAGCCACCAAACCGGTGCGATCTATTTCATTCAAATGACTTCCAACATCGGTTCCAAAAAGTTGAAGTCCGGTTCCGTAATACAACACAATGTCATGCATAATCGCAGAGAACTCATCGGGTTCCGACTGAAACTCTTTGCGGTAAGCAGCAATCCATTTTAGGTTATCTAAATTGTAATAATCAAGGGAGATATTTTTGGTAGCCAAGTTCTTCGACCCCTCTTCCACTCTGCTTTCACTGGCATTCGATTCACCACCAACAAAACTCACATTTAAACCTGTAAGCGCCGTGGTTAAAGCTGTTCCCGTCTTCTCGTCGGAAGTCATGTCTAAGACTACCACATGTTTTTTCGACTTTTTAATAAAATCATACAGGCTCACACAACTCTGCGAAATATCGAACGTCTTCAACGAGTCTAATCCATGCGCAAGAAATCCGCTTGTGGCCGCTTCGCTGGAAAAATCGTCTTTCCCTTTCGCGTATGCTCCAACAACGATGGAATTCGGAAATTCATCTTTTGCGTATCCAGACAAATAATACCACTGCGAATTGTTTCCTGGATAAGCCTTACTCATGTGTTCTGAAAGCAATAGAATCTTGTTGCTCATTTTCACCGGGATGACCATATGCGCATTCCGTTTCGACACCCACTTCGCTACTTCCTGAATGGGATCTTTGAATAAGGGTCCAACAACAACATCTGCCTGAATTTCTTCCAACCGACTCACGGCTACCTTTCCAACTTCAATACTGTTTCCAACATCGAGCAAATAAACTGTAGCATTCACATTTCGATCTTGTAATTCTTGCTGCGCCATCATAGCGCCGCGATACATGTTTATAGCCACATTGCGCAACTTCACCGAACGCTCGTCGAGCGAGTCGTTGCTCATTTGATACGTTGAAAAAGGCAAGAGCAAAGCAATGGCGTAGGAATCTTTTTTTGAAGTCGGTTGCGTAATTCGAACTTCAGGCATCGTTTGGTTTGAATCGGCCGGAGTTGTTCTGACTAGCCTTGGTGATTCTTCAACTTCCGATTGAATGGGTTTTACTGAAGTTGGAAGACAAAGATGCTCGCCCAATTTCACTGTTGTAACCAATCCAGGATTCAACGATTGAATTTCTCCAATGGTTAATCCGTATTTACGAGAAATGCTGTACAACGTTTCTCCAGAAGAGACCACGTGATAGTTGGTGCAGCGCTGCGCGAAGGCGGCGGATGCCACAACAAGGAACAGAAAAAAGATTGCTATTTTTTTCATTAAATAAAGATAACAATTTTTATTCCCATTCTATCGTAGCCGGAGGTTTACTGCTGATGTCATAAACCACACGGTTCACGCCTTTCACTTTATTGATGATGTCGTTGCTCACTTTCGCTAAGAATTCATAAGGCAAATGCGCCCAGTCTGCGGTCATGCCGTCGGTGCTTGTTACTGCGCGTAACGCCACTGCATTCTCATACGTGCGTTCATCGCCCATAACACCTACACTCTGCACTGGGAGAAGGATTGCGCCTGCTTGCCACACTTCATCATACAAATTCGCTTCTTTCAATCCGTTGATCCAAACCGCATCTACTTCCTGAAGCACACGCACTTTCTCGCGAGTGATGTCTCCTAAAATTCGGATACCTAAGCCTGGACCTGGGAACGGATGGCGCGATAAAATTGCATTTGGAATTTCAAGTTCACGCCCTACTCTTCTTACTTCGTCTTTGAACAACAAGCGAAGCGGTTCAACCAACGAAAGCTGCATGTAATCTGGAAGTCCGCCCACGTTGTGATGACTCTTGATTGTTTGTGAAGGACCTCCAGAAACAGAAACCGATTCAATCACATCTGGGTAAATGGTTCCTTGACCGAGCCATTTCGCTCCTTCCACCAATTTGCTTTCCGCATCGAATACATCGATGAATGTTTTGCCGATAGCTTTTCGCTTCGCTTCTGGATCGGATAATCCTTTCAATGCGTCGTAAAACAGTTCGCTCGCATCGACGCCTTTTACGTTCAAACCTAAATGCAAGTAGCTGTCTAAAACGCTTTCGTATTCGTCTTTGCGAAGCAATCCGTTATTCACGAAAATGCAATGCAGGTTTGGTCCAATGGCTTTATGAATAAGCACTGCAGCCACGCTGCTGTCTACGCCGCCGCTTAGACCAAGGATTACTTTATCGTCTCCTAATTTAACTTTCAGATCGGCAATGGTTTCGTCGGCGAAGGAAGCCGGCGTCCAGTCTTGCTTGCATCCGCACACATCAACAACGAAGTTCTTCAACATGGTTCCGCCGTCTGTTGAGTGGAACACTTCCGGATGAAATTGCACTCCGAAAACCGGACGGTCTTTGAAGGCGTATCCTGCAACTTTCACATTCTCTGTACTGCAGATGATGTCCATGTTTTCGCCCAAACCTGTAATGGTATCTCCGTGCGACATCCACACTTGTGAATTGTCTGGAATGCCTTGAAACAAAATATGATTCGCTTGATGACTAATTAAATTCGCTCGACCGTATTCACGGTGCGTGCTGCGCTCAACTTTTCCTCCGTTCAATTGTGCCATCAGCTGAGCGCCGTAGCAAATTCCCAACATGGGTAAATTCGGATTTATATCGAAGACAGCAGGCAGAGGAGCCCCCTCTTGATGAACGCTGTATGGGCTTCCAGAAAGAATTACACCTACACAATTTTCTGGGATTGAAGTCACCTTGTTCCAAGGTTTGATCTCACAGTAAACGTTGTGTTCGCGCAAGCGACGTGCAATAAGTTGGGTGACTTGCGAACCGAAGTCGAGGATAAGAACTAATTGATGCATGCGCGCAAATTTACGATGTAAATTTGTTGTCATGGAAGAATTATTACCGTTGATGAACAACTACAAGTTAGTCTTGGGATCGGGCTCTCCGAGAAGGAAGGAATTGTTGGCTGGCATGGGACTCACGTTTGAAGTTCGCGTATCGGATGTAGACGAAAGCATTGATCCTTCTTGGCCTTTAACGGAAGTAGCACAGCGCTTGGCGGAACGAAAAGCCGAGGCTTTGTTGGAAACAGCATCAGCCAACGAATTGGTGATAACCGCAGACACCGTAGTTCATGTTGAAGGGGCGTTGTTGAATAAACCAGCAGACTTCGAGGAAGCATTAAGTATGCTGAAGCAATTGAGTGGAAGAAGTCATGAAGTATACACGGGTGTGTGCCTTTCTACTTCCACTTGGAAACATTCGTTTACCGATTGCACGAAGGTGACCTTTGCAGAGATGAGTGAAGCCGAGCTTCGTCATTACATTGAGCATTACAAGCCCTTCGACAAAGCCGGAAGTTACGGCGCTCAGGATTTCATTGGTTTAGTTGGAATAGTGAATTTGGAAGGAAGTTATTTCAATGTCATGGGATTGCCTACGCACAGGGTCTATGCGGCGCTGAAGGAACACTTCGGGAAGGAATAGAAAAAAAATTTGAAATATAGGAATGTCGGTTTACATTTGCACTCCTCGTAAAAGAGGAACAGCCGTTAGGAAAGGTGGGTGAGTGGCTGAAACCAACAGTTTGCTAAACTGTCGTACGGGAAACTGTACCGGGGGTTCGAATCCCCCCTTTTCCGCGAAACTATGCCGACGTCATGTCGGCATTTTTTTTGGGGTGAATGATTATTCACCCCAATGAGATTATCTTTATGACAATGAAAAATTTACTTCTAATCATTTCAATTTCTTTATTCACTGTTCTCTCTCACGGACAAATTACCGATTTCGAGAAATTCAAACAGCAGAGAGAAAAAGAGATGAATCAGTTTGAACAGAAAGTCAATCGCGAGATGGACTCGCTGAGAACTGCCCATGACAAGGCCTTTGCAAAAATGTTAGAAGGCAATTGGAAGCGAGAAGATTTATTCCCTTCGAAACCCGCAAGTGAAAAGCCGAAGCCAACAGCACCGCCGGTTTTTAAGCCGGATGACAAGCAAGATGTGATACAAGATGTGATACAAGATGTTTCACAAGGTCGTTCCGAAGGTGCTTCGCAAGAGCTTCCACAGGACCTTCCGGAGGACCTTCCGGAGGAATTAGCATTTAACAAAGCGTTTCAATTTCAGAATGAGAGTTTGTTTGGGAATGAGTGGAAGATGATAATGATAGCGAGTCAGTGGCCAACGCTGAAAGGCAGTCCGGATCCGAGTTCAATTACGGCGTATTGGAAGAGTTGTTCAGAGAAAGAGTATGATTTGATGTTGGCGTATTTCAATTATCAGAAAAGTGAATTTGGACTTTCAGATTGGGGAGTTTACCAGATGGTTCAGGCGGTAGCGAAAAACAATTTCTCGAGTAAAAACAATCAGAATTTATTCTTGTGGTTTACGTTGGTTCAAATGGGATATGACGCGCGGATTATGTACGGTGAAAATCAGATTGTACTCACCCTTCCCTTTAACGACATGCTTTTCGGCAAATCGTATTTCGAATTTAACGGGCATAACTATTTCATTTTGGAAGAGAAATCTCCCAGTTCACTTTACACGTACACTTCACAACATGAAAGCGCGAAAAACCTCTTTTCTTTGGCTATTGCGCCTGGCGCTAAGTTCCCTGAGAAGTGGACCGACCGCGGATTCGATTTTAAGTTTAATCGAAACACTGAGCATGTGACTCTTCCTTATTTAACGTATCGCACCACCTTCGACGCGACTATTCCTCAAACCGAATTGGACTATTACTTCGGTCAGCCTTTGCCCGCTTCCTTCAAAGACAGACTGCACAAAGCCCTTGATGCAAAACTTCAGTCCTGCGGAAGTGAGCGCGAACAGGTTCGTTATTTATACGCTTTGGTTTGTCAAAGTATTCCGTACAAAACAGACCAAGATCAATTTCATTATGAAAAATTTTGCATTCCTGAAGAAGTCTTGGCTTATCCGTTTGCCGACTGCGAAGACCGCACGTTTTTATTGAATGCGCTTGTAACAGAATTGGTAGGAGTTGAAACCATTGGATTGAATTATCCAGGTCACGTGGCCATGGCTGTGAGATTGAAAGAGCAAAAAAACACAGACGCTATTATTCAATACAATGGAAACGATTACATCTACTGCGACCCAACTTACATTGGTGCTGATGTGGGTATGATGCCGGAGACTTATAGAGGGGTGAAGCCGGTGGTGATTCGTTAAATCGCCAGAGGCGATAAATTGCTGCGCAATCAATCTTTCAGATCTATCACTTCGTGATCAATTCTGCGAATCAATCGCAAGCGATTAAACCACCTTTGTTACAACTCGAATTTTATCGGCAATCGAAAATAAGAACGCACCGGTTTTCCGTTCTGCATAGCCGGCCTGAACTTTGGGAATTTCTTGCAGACATCCAGTGCTGCTCGTTCCAAAGATTGCCCACCTGTTAATCCTTGTTCTATTTCGAATTCCTTTGCTATTCCATCGATGTCCACAACAAACTTCACGAAAATTCTTCCCTCAATTTCATTTTCTACTGCATCTTCAGGATAGACCAAGTTTTCTGAAATGAATTTATACAATGCTGCACTACCTCCGGGATATTCAGCATCTTGCTCGACATAAGTGAGCGGCTCTTCATCTGTCTTTATAGTCTCTGTTTGAATCTCAGATTTTGATTCATCTTCAACTGGCAAAACAAGCCGGAACCCGTAGTAGTAGTACCTGATGTCTGGATTGCCCCCATTCCGATCCGCAGTGCGACAGTAGTACGCACTGGCGTTCCAACTGCCACCGCGAAGCACCCGGTGCTGAACCGATGAAGCACCCGTTGGATTTGTCTCACTGTAACTGTTGTATGTACCGTACCAGTCGGAACACCATTCCCAAACATTGCCAGTCATGTCGCAGACACCCAACTCGTTGGCTTGCTTGCCTCCGACTGCATGCGTTTTCCTTCCACTGTTGTCTATATTCCAAGCCACAGAATTTAAGTCGTTCGATCCACTGTAGGTATAACCCTTGCTGCTCTTGCCTCCCTTGGCTGCATATTCCCATTCCGCTTCGGTTGGAAGACGATAATTCTTACCTGTTTGCGCATTAAGCTTTCGAATAAAATCCTGCACATCATTCCAAGAAACTCTTTCAACCGGACAATCTTCACACCCTGAAAAACTACTCGGGTTATTTCCCATTACAGCTGTCCACTGGGCTTGCGTGACTTCGTATTTTCCAATATTGAAGGCACTTACCGTTACGGAATGAACCGGCTTTTCATCTGATTCACCTGAACTGCTTCCCATTTGAAAGGTTCCGCCTTCAACGAAAATCATTTCGTGATTCAATGGATCTTTTTGTGCAACAGCAGATTCAGCAGTTCCAATAAAAAATAGTAATGCGGTGATTAGATTTCTCAACGGGATGAATTTTAAATAAAAGTAACACAAATCACCTTCGGTGATCAATTGCTGCGCAATCCAAGGAACTTCGTTATTGGAAAACTTTCAGTTTTATTCCTATTGCATAATGGGAAAATCGAAGATTTTATTGCTCCCGATAGCTATCGGGAGACTCCCGATAGCTATCGGGATTCATAATTGGAACGGAGTTGTTATCATCTAAAAGTCGAAGACATTAGACGTGGGCATTCGTTGAAGACATTCGTCGCAGACATTCGCCGTAGGCATAAAGTACATATAACCTGCACATAAAAGTTGGTGTCAATCTGAAATACTTGGATGAATTTTGCTTGAACAAAAAAACAACATTAAAATAAAATGTTGCACTAAAGTGAAACTTGATTAAATTTGCATGGAACAAAGTAAAAAATTCAGAAAAGTAATTTTCTACAAATCCTATTTCGATGACTTTCTTGTTGCTCAAAGCATCAAGGTTCAAAAGAAAATTATTTGGACCATAGAACTCATTGAAGACCTTGAAATGGTACCGGAGATATATCTCAAACACCTTGAAAACACAAAAGGGCTGTATGAAATAAGGGTTCAGCAAGGAAAGAACAACTATCGAATCTTTTGCTTCTTTGAAAAGGAAAAACTCATTGTAGCAACAACAGGATTCTACAAGAAAACGCAAAAAACTCCGACCAAAGAATTACAATTGGCATTAAGAATAAAGGAAGATTATGAAACCGAAAAACACACAAACCCTAAGTGAAATCAAAGAAAAACACTTTGGTAAAAAAGGAACAAAAAAACGTGATGACCTTGATGCTGGATATGAGTTATTCAAATCAGGTGTTCTCATTCAGCAAACAAGACAACAATTAGGAATGACCCAAGAAGAACTGGCCATTAAAGTTGGAACCACAAAATCTTACATCTCGAAAATTGAAAACAACCTCAAAGAAGCGAGGATATCAACACTTCAAAAAATTGTTGAACTTGGGTTTGGAGCGAGGTTGGAGATTACTCTAAAATTCTAATCAATCACTTCGTGATCAATTCTTCGAATCAATCGCTAGCGATCAAACCTGCGGTGTTATAACTTGAAATTTATCGGTAAAACAAAATAAGTCTTTATTGGCTTGCCGTCCCGCATAGGCGGATTAAACTTCAGGAATTTTTTGCACACTTCAATTGCTGCTAGTTCAAGTGACTGACCACCTGGAACACTTTTCATTATTGTGAAATCTTTGGCTGTACCTTCAACATCAACAACAAATCTCACATAGACCTTTCCTTCTATTCCATTTTCAACAGCGTCTTCAGGGTAGTCTAAATTATCTGAAATGAATTTATACATAGCTGATTCACCTCCCGGATATTGCGCAATTGCGTCATCGACAATCAGTAACATATCATTTTTATTTTCTTCCGGAGGCGGAACGCTTTCTATCGGCTCTTTATATTTTTCTCCAATTGTTTCATCTTCAACTGGCAAAACAAGCCGGAACCCGTAGTTGAAGTACCTGTCGTCTGGATTGTTCCAAAACCGAAGCGCAGTGCGACAGTTGTGCGCAAAGTGGTACCAACTGCCACCGCGAAGCACACGGAACTGACCCGATGAAGCGCCCGTTGGATTTGTCTCACTGTAACTGTTGTATGTGCCGTACCAGTCGGAACACCATTCCCAAACATTACCGGACATATCGTAAATACCCAACTCGTTGGCTTGCTTACCTCCGACTGTATGCGTTTTACTTCCACTGTTGTCTGTATTCCAAGCAACGGAACCCAAATCGTTGGAGCCACTATAGGTATAACCCCTGCTCGCCTTGCCACCATTGGCCGCATACTCCCATTCGGCCTCGGTGGGCAGACGGTAGTTCTTACCCGTTTGTGCATTAAGTTTTCGAATAAAATCTTGCACTTCATTCCAACTCACATTCTCTACCGGACAATTTTCGCAACCAGAGAAACTACTCGGGTTATTTCCCATTACAGCTGTCCACTGGGCTTGCGTGACTTCGTATTTTCCAATATTGAAGGCACTTAACGTTACGGAATGAACCGGCTTTTCATCTGATTCACCTGAACTGCTTCCCATTTGAAAGGTTCCGCCTTCAACGAAAATCATTTCGTGATTCAATGGATCTTTTTGTGCAACAGCAGATTCAGCTGTTCCAATAAAAAATAGTATTGCGGTAATTAGATTTCTCAACGGGATGAATTTTGAATAAAAGTAACACAAATCACCTTCGGTGATCAATTGCTGCGCAATCAATCTTACAGATCAATCACTCCGTGATCAATTCTTCGAATCAATCGCTAGCGATCAAACCTCCGGTGAGGTAACAACGCAGTTCAAACAACAACGTTCAAACAACGAAGTTCCATCTTCCCCTCTCTTAACTTCTCTTAACCTTTCTTCCCTTTCCTATAAAAAGCCATCACAATCAAAGGAGAAAACAACAGCTCCGCAAACAACGCTATGAAGAGTGTGAGACTCACCAATAAACCTATGTAATGCGTTCCTAGGAAGTCGCTAAATATGAGAGTTAGGAAGCCGCCGCTGAGGATGAGCGTGGTGACAATCATAGCCTTTCCTGTTGTGAGGAAGGTGCGCTTAACGGCGTAGTGAACGCTGAGGCCTTCACCCAATAAACTGCGGACGCGAGCCAAGAAATGTATCGTATCATCTACCGCGATTCCGAAAGCGATGTTGAAAATAATGCTGGTACTCACCTTCAACGGAATGCCCGTGAATCCCATGATTCCAGCGACAATCAATAACGGAAATAAATTCGGCAAAATGGTCAACGGTATCATGCGCCACGACTTGTACACAATGCCCATGATGATTCCGATAACCAAGACACTGATGAGCAAATCCCAAACGGTGTTCTCGATTAAACTGCGATTATTGACGTCGATCAAATGCGCGGTTCCGGTGATTTTCCGATTCGATAAATCGGGACAATTCTGATCCATGAACGCCAGTAATTTTTGATTGCACGAATCGAAATGAAGTCTTCCAATATCTCCAACCTTTCCACTGATGCGAAGGGTGCGCGTGCTATCGTTGTAAGCCATTCCTGTTGCGCGAGCAATGGG
>CANGEF010000023.1 GCA_947452685.1 Flavobacteriales bacterium
AGTTACTATGACTCTTCCGGGGAAAATCAGTTTACCAAACCATACAGTGACGTTACTGCACGAACCATGGATGAAGAAGTAAGTAAATTGGTGGAAGCGGCTTATCAGCGCGCACTTCGTTTACTTACTGAGAACCGCGAGAAATTGGAGGAGTTGGCTCAGTTGCTTTTGGATAAAGAAGTTATCTTCAAGGAAGATCTTGAACGAGTGCTTGGTGTTCGTCCATATATAGATCGCCAAACCCAAATAGACGAAGCCGAAACGACAGCGCAAATTGAAAAAAATCGTATTGATGCTGCAAACGGATCTGTTTCTGAAGTAACAGTTGATACAACTGCTAGTGAAGGAAGTTCACAAGAAGAACAGGCATCTGATTCCAGTGAAACCTCAACAACCGAAGAGAAATAGTCGTGAGTAATTTGCTGTTAAGAACATTGGTTGGATTGGTTTTCAGCCTAGTGGTAGTAGGGTCTGCGTTTGCAGGCCTTTTGCCATTTACACTCTTATTCGGTTTTTTTGCAGCGAAGGGATTTCAGGAATTCGTGCGTTTGGTGAATCCGCAAATGAGGCGCTTTCAAAGGCGCGCTGGATTGGGATTGGCAATAGTTCTTTATATGACGGCGGCTTCAACCATGGTTTATGGAACAGATTGGCGATGGATGCTAATTGTTCCAGTTTTATGGTTGTTGTTTCTCTCTGTAGAGATGATCAAGGTGAGTACAAGTTTTATTCTTGATACTTCCACAATACTCATGGGATTTATTTATACGGTCGTTCCTTTTTCGCTCTTGGTTTTTTTAAGCAAGGTGAATGGTGAATTTGATGCAAGGCTTCCCTTTGGATTTTTCTTAATCTTGTGGGCGAATGATACTGGGGCCTATTTGATTGGAAAGTTTTTTGGAAAACACAAACTGCTCGAAGCAGTTTCGCCAAAAAAAACGTGGGAAGGATTGTTTGGCGGAATGGCAAGTGCTATTCTTTCGGGTTATTTTCTTTTTACACTCATGCCTAGTTCGTTCACTCGGGCTGAATGGATTGCAATTGCGGCAATTGTTGCTGTCTTTGCAAACATTGGTGATCTTATTGAATCGCAGATTAAACGAATTAAGGGTGTGAAAGATTCTGGAAGGTTATTGCCTGGTCACGGTGGTGTTTTGGATCGTTTCGATGGATTGCTTATTGCTTTGCCGCTTGTAATTATTTATTTGATTTTCTTTTAATATGACTATTCACAAAGAGGGATTTAAGATTTTAGGTGGAACACTTTTGGTTTCGACAATGCTTGTAGGAGGTGCATTCTTGTTGTTTGATGCTGCCTTAATTTGGAAATTAACCGCCATTGCTTGCGGAATAGTCTTCTTGCTTTTTCTGCAATTCTTCCGTTTACCCTATCGCGAGAATCGCGCAAGTGGAAATGAATTGGTAGCTCCGTGTGATGGAAAGGTTGTGGTTATTGAGGAAGTAGAAGAGCCTGAGTATTTTCAAGGGAAGCGCATTCAGGTTTCTATATTTATGTCTCCATTGAATGTGCATGCCAACTGGACACCCTGTTCTGGTGAAGTAAAGTACTTCAAGTATCACCCAGGATTATTTTTGGTGGCTTGGCATCCGAAGAGCAGCACAGAGAATGAGCGCACTACGGTTGTTATAGAGCACGCTCCGGGTAAAGATGTATTACTGCGTCAAGTTGCTGGTGCTGTAGCTAGACGTATTGTTTGGTATGTAAATGCTGGCGATAAATTGAATACCAATGACCAATTTGGTTTCATTAAATTTGGTAGTCGCGTGGATTTGTACTTCCCTTTAGGAACGGAGATTGTTGCTAATATTGATGATGTTACGAAAGGCAACGAAACGGTAATTGCTCGTTGGAAATAAATTCCACAAGAACTAACGGAAACAAAAAAAGGTCTGAACATTCAGACCTTTTTTTATGTTGTGAGATTTCTTAGTTGTTTGGAGCACCACCTTGCTCTTTCACTGGAGCACCACCTGGAGTTCCAGGAGCTGGAGCGTTTGGATCTGCCTCTACATTTCCTTTGATACGAACAACTTTAACAGGCTCGTTCACCGCGTTAGAATTGATGGTAACAGATTTGTTAATTGGGCCAGGACGCTTTGTGTCGTATTTCACAGCAATGATTGAAGAACCACCCGGAAGAATAGGAGTTGTGTCGCAAGTTGGAACTGTGCAACCGCAAGAGCCTTTACACTTACTTAAAGTTAATGGCTCAGTTCCTGAGTTCGTTACTTTGAATTCACAAGCACCGTTTCCACCGAAGGCAACTGTTCCGTAGTCGTGAACTTCTTTGTCTACAGTAATGGCTGGGCCAGTTACTAATTGTGTTTGCGCATGTGCAGAGATTCCAAATCCAAGTGCAATAGCGAGAGAGAAAATTACTTTTTTCATGTTTGAGTATTTTATAATTTATTCGATGACTTCACCTTTGATGGTTAGAACCGTAGGTTTACCTTCTGGGTTGTTCCAATTAACCATTACTGTTTTGGTGAATGGTCCCATTCTGTTGGTGTCGTAGTGAACGGTAATAGCAACACTTTTTCCTGGTTCAATGGTGGTGTTTGGATCACATTTAGGAGTTGTACAACCGCATGAACCTTGGCAAGAACTGATGATTAGATTTTGATCACCTGTGTTCGATAATTCGAATGTACAATTGCCATCTGAACCTTTTTTCACTTGACCGTAGTTGTGTTCTAGTTCTGTTGGGGTTAACATTGGAGCACCAAATGTTGTGATTTTTCCAGGCTGCGCTTCAGCACATCCAGCAAGACCTAAGAAGAAGGCCACTGCAGCAAAAAGGGTAAAATTGATTTTCATATTGATTAATTGTTAGTTTTCAAATATCGGTAAGAATTTTTAAAGTCGCTAATGATTAACTAAAAGCGTGCCACTTCGAAACCTCTTATTTGATGTTTCAGAAATAGTGTAAATTCCGTTAGAGAAATTGGTGGTATTGATTGTTCTGAATTTGCCTTTTCCGAATTCGCGGTATACGAGTCTTCCTTGGGTATCTCTTATTTCAAGGGTACTCGTTGGCAAGAGTCCGGAAACAGTAAGCAAATCTTTTGCTGGATTTGGGAAAAGGCCAAACGAAGCTGTTATTTCTTCGGTTACGGAAACTACGAAAGAATTAGAGGTGCAGCCGAATTCATTTATGTAATCGCAAGAAAAGAATTGCCCAATAGAATCTGCAACGCTTAATACGGAATCTACATGCATCGTTCCGTCGATGATCCAAGAAACATTGTCTTGATTCGCGCAGTTGGAGCAGGTGACAAATCCATTTTCAATAACCAATACAGGAGTCGTTCCGCCGTTAACGGTTAGCACGGAAGTAGGACTGTTTGTGTTTGTATTTCCCAAGGTACAAGTCAGATAAGGCGAATAGCTGTTCGGGGTGGTGTAATTGAAATTATAAGATTCGAGATAGGCAAGTGGGATATTTCCATTACCGTTGCCAAGGAAAAGTTCGCACGAGAGGCCAGCTATGTCGTCTGTAGCATTTACGAATGAAGCTTGCAACGGCGCGCAGCCTTCGGTTGGAGTAAAGTTTAATACCGGTTGAATGAGCAGAATAGGCTGTGAAATTTGCGACAAACACCCTTGGTTCGATGCGCTTTGTGCGGTGTAATAGCCGTTTTGGTAGATTCCATTTTGAAGCGTGCTAACGACATTTGATCCTTGAGCGAAAGGTACATTATCCAAGAAATACTGTGTAGGCAATCCTGTGCAGTTCGAGCACAACACTGCGCCGTATGCTGAAGAAAGTTGCGGTGTTGCTGCGTTTGGAAATACAGTGACACTAGGTCCGTTGGCAGTAAATGTAGCTCCGTCTAGCGAACAAGCGATAGAGGTAGCGTAAGCGCCATCAACGGAGTAATTCAAAGCACTTGAGTTGTTCAATGGATAATCAACTCCGTTAGTCTGAAGCACGCAGTTCATGCCGCTAAACGAAGGAGTTGTGTTGGTTGCTTGAACGCTTAAAGGTCCGCAACCTTGGTTGGTACTTAGCGAAAACGAAGGGAAGATTTGTAGAAGACTATCCGTTGTTACTGTGCATCCGAATTCGTTGGTAATGGTTCCGAAGAAATAACCGCTTAGGTTAGTAGAGCCAATGTCTAAGGGATTGGCAGAAGTGTTTATGTTAGATCCATTGAGTGTCCAAGCAATTGAACTGGCTGCAGGTAAGTTCGCAGCAGTAATGAATCCAGCATTGTAACTCAAGATACTTGGTGTTGGGTTGGGAAACACCGTGACTGCAGAATTACTGAACAATCCTGTGGTATTTCCAATGGAACAAGTCATTTCCGGAGCGAAGGTACCTGTGTCATTGTAGTTCAATTGAACAGTAGTGTCAAACGGAACACTGGCTCCTCCATTGCCGTCTGCAATGGTGCAAGTCATTCCATTTACCGGGTCAGTTGTATTTGAAAGTATGGCGGTCAATGGTCCACAGCCTTCTCCTGCTATTACTGCATAACTTGGTTGAATAACAAGGAATGGCGCGCTTGTCGTTGCGCATCCGTTGGTGTTGGTGTATGTTGCCGAATAGTATCCGTTTTCAAATATTCCATTTATAAATGTGGAAATAGAGTTGGCAGCTAGATTAAGATTATTGCCATCGAGTGTCCATGAAACTAAGTTTCCATCCGTGTTATTCACCACGCTTACTTGGCCATAGGTAGAAGATAGAACAGGCGCAACTGGATGATTGAAGACGGTTATTGCAGGACTGCTGTAATATCCGGTAATGTTTCCGAGTGAACAGGTCATTTCAGGAGCGAAACTACCCGCATCGTTGTAGTTTATTTGAACGGTGGAGTTGAAGGGAACATTGGCTCCACCCATTCCGTTTGCAATACTGCAAGTCATTCCATTAACAGGGTCGGTTGTATTGGAAAGTACCGCCGCTAATGGGCTGCAACCTTCACCCACAACTGCGCTGAAATTGGGTTGAATGACAAGTAAAGGAGATCCTGTTGTTGCGCATCCGTTGCCGTCTGTATAAGTTGCTGAATAGTATCCATTTTCAAATATTCCATTCATAAACGTTGAAATGGAATTCGATGATAAATTCAAGTTGTTGCCATCGAGGCTCCATGAAACACCATAACCAAGTGTGTTGTTTGTTGTATTCACTTGACCATAGCTGGAAGACAAAGCTGGTGCTGCCGGATGGCTGAAAACATGAATTGGATCGAGGATGTAAGTGTTGGAATAAATTCCAGAGTGACAATATAAAGTAGGTTGGTATATTCCAGGAGTGTTGAAAGTGTAATTTACGGAAGCATCGATAGGTGCATAGTTTTGGCCAGGAAATAGTATTTCACATTGAATGCCAGCGGACATGTTGGTGTTATTCGTAATGGTAGTGTTCAAGGGCGAACATCCGGCGGCAACTGTAGCGGTCGCATTTATTTCCAAGACGAAATAATATCCGGTGTCTGAAGAACATCCGAATTGATTCGTGTAAACGGCAGCGTAATTTCCATTTTGGAAATTATTATTGAAATAGGTGCTTATGCTCTGTGCGCTTGAGCTGACATTTAACGGTGTTCCGTTTAAGAACCATTGAATGCTATTTCCATTGTTATTTGTAGCCTGAATGGTATTTGCTCCGTAGCTCAAAACGGGGGTAGTAGGTATGGCGTGCGAAACAGTTGGAAGGTTGTTCAACGAGTAATAATTGTTTCCAAAAACGCTGCAGATTTCAACTACAGTAAAACTCTCAGGAGCTCCCATTGAATAGGTATAAGGAGAGTTAAAATAATTTCCAAGGCTGTTCGAATTTTCGAAATGACAGTTTAATGTTTGGCTTGCAACTGTTGTGTTTTCGAAAGTCACATCGTTGGGTCCGCATGTTGAATTTTGAACCGATTGGTAAGTCGGAATAACAAAATACAGCGAGTCAGAGAAGATCATACACCCCTGGTCATTTGTAATCACGGCTTGATAAAATCCATCTGCTGTGTAATTGGAAGAAGGGTCAATTACATTTCCTGTAAAGTTCGAAATAGATTGATTGAATAACCATTCAACGGAATTGGTTGTGTCTGTAGTTATGGATATGATTGGGTAATTGAAGGTAAGCCCTGTTGCTATGGGTGTTGGCGCTACAATAATGGTATCTGTGATGGAAGTGGAAACCTGAGTACCTTGAATTAAAGTAAGTTGAATGGCATAGTTTCCTGCTAGTGCATACACGTGGTTGTAGGTAGATGCGCAATAGTTGACAATTGTCCCATCTCCAAAGTCAACGATACAGGAGTCTAGAGCGGAATATTGCGTTTGGTTGATTGCAGTAACGGTATCGAGCGAACAGAAGTGATGCTCTGCAAGTACAATAGAGGCAGTGTTGTATTCACAGGTGTAATTATCTGTGTTGGCCGTTGGGTCGAAGTTGTTGGCGAAAGGGTCAATGCAACCGTAATAAATGCAGCTTTGGTTGCTTGTGTTCGCTTGAGGGTTGAAGTTGTCTGCACTTGGATCAAGGCAGCCATAAATGATACAGCTTCCATTTTCGAGATTTGCACCTGGGTTGTAGTTGGATGCGATAGGATTTGTGCAACCCGGAATGATGCAAATAGGATCTATTCCATTGCAATCTTCGTCTATTCCATTTCCACAAATTTCGATTGCTCCAGCATGAACATTCGGGTTAGCATCGTTGCAATCTCCGAGAACACCTCCTGAAGTAGTGTAGTTGATTCCTTGAGCAGCGCACGCGCTAAGCGAAGAAAGATAATAACCGTCGTGATCGGCATCGAGGTAATACGTTAAAAAGACAATTCCCTCGTTAATAATACCGTTACAGTTGTCGTCAAAGGAATTACATATTTCAATAGCTGCCGGGTTTATAGCTGCATTGGCATTGTTGCAATCGGAATTGTTCGTTACATAACCGGCGCCTGGGCTTGAACATGAATTTGTAGCTGTACCCGCGCCGAAACCATCGCCATCTGTATCTACATAATAATTTAAAAAAGTAAGACCATCATCAATTAAACTGTTGCAATTGTCATCTATGGCGTTACATATTTCAGAGGCGCTTGGCCTTATTGCAGCGATGGTATTGTTGCAATCTAAATTATTTGCTACATAGCCTGCTCCGGGACTAGAGCATGCGTTCACCGCTAATCCTGCGCCATAGCCATCTGAATCTGTGTCTATGTAATAATTTACGAAGGTTATTCCGTCGTCGATTAAGCTATTGCAGTTGTCATCGATACCGTTGCATATTTCGGTAGCTCCGGGTTTAATAGAAGGGTTTGAATTGTTGCAATCTAAATTGTTTGAAACATAACCTGCACCGGGATTTGAGCAAGCGTTTACAGCGGTTCCAGCACCATAACCATCTCCATCTGTATCAAGGAAATAATTAACGAAGACAAGGCCGTCATCAACAAGTGCGTTGCAATTGTCGTCTACTCCATTACAAACTTCAATAGCAAATGGTTTGATAGCGGGGTTGTTATTGTTGCAATCGTAATTATTTGTTGCATAACTATTACCTAATGGAATACAAGAAGATTGAGCGGTACCAGCTCCGTATCCATCGAAATCAGAATCAATATAATAATCAACAAACACAACCCCATCATTTATTATCCCGTTGCAGTTGTCATCAATAGCGTTACAAATTTCTATGGCCGTTGGTTTAATAAGAGGGTTAGCATCGTTGCAATCGGTGTTGTTGGTGACATATCCTGCAATTGCTGCGCAATAGCTTTGGCTAACGTTTGGATTTCCAAAACCATCTCCGTCGGCGTCTACGTAATAAGTTATATTTGTGAAGCCTTCGTTTATTTGTCCATTGCAGTTGTCATCGAATGCGTTGCAGATTTCTGTTGCCGTTGGGCGAACGTTCGCATTGTTGTCATTGCAGTCCGTAGAGTTCGTAACGTATCCTGCTGGGAAACTACAAGCCGCTATTGGTGCTAATAGATTACCGAATCCATCTCCGTCTGCATCTGCATAATAGGTTATTGGTAAAATACAAGATCCGTCGTTCACAGTTGCGATAGCCGAATAATTGCACGCCGTTGGAATAGTGCATCCATTCACGACGCATGAGCCGTCGTACCAATTGGCGTTTGGATTGTAGTTCGACGAAACTGGATAAATACAACCGGGAATATCACAGGAACCATCATCTATTCCTGCTGTAGGTAAATAGTTATTTGCAAGCGGATTTGTGCACCCGGGTACTTGGGCGAGTGTAAATAAATTCATTCGCACAACTGGCATTTTAGCCATAAAGAAAAGACCGTTGTTTTCGGGGTAACGAACAAAACTTGTTTGATCTATTGCAACACCGCTTCTGCAAACTTTCAGAGCTTGACTTCCAACGGTGGTTCCAACCATGACAATGTAAACGCTATCAGCATATAATGTTAGCGGAGTAGGCAACTGAAGCGTAATGAGCCTTTGTTGACCAATCGCATTAATGTCCCACGCATTAACTGGATATACCACTGAAGTAGCCTGTAGATTGGTAAAATCATTTTTGTAAATGGTAGCCTGTATGGTAGTGCCGATAGTAGTTCCAGGGCCAACAGCAACTGCAATAGAGGTGCACTTTACAGTATTGGATCTACCTTCGAATATATTTCCTACTTGGTAGGTTTGTCCGGCATATAGTGCACTCGGCGTGAAAACATCTTCCATTGGTCCTTCATCGCGTGCATACTGATAATCGGTGATATAGTAATCAAGCGTGTCTTTGTTGTTGTTCGGCGCCTCGTCGGTTTGGGTTTGATTTACTTGGTAGGCTATGCGGAAATAGCCGGTGGTAGTGCTAGGGGTAAATCCTGTTGTTAGTGTGTATGTTCCAGTAGCACCAGCAGTTACAGTAGCATTGGCCGAAGTTTGGTTGTACAATGCCGTATTCGCAGCATTTAAAACCTTTACATTTAAATTCGTGTTTGTCTGAGATGCGCTTCCAATGTTCTGTGCTTTTCCGCTGAACTTAAATGGAACAATCATCGTTTTCGGATAACGGTCGTAAGGCAAATCGTGAAAATCATTTGGAGGGACCGGAGTTGTGTTTCCGAAGGTAGTGTATCGTGTGTTGTTTATTGAAAGGTTGTTTATGCTAGGCTTGAAAACTGTAATGTCATCTATGGCCCAGTGATAGTAGCTTCCAGAATATAAAAAACGAAGCTTAACGTTGGCTTGTCCAATTGCACCTGCCGGAAAAGTTGCCGATTTCCATTCAGCAGTGGCCCCAGGAAAATCGGATTGGGTTAACATATCTACCCAACTCGTTCCACCGTTGATGGAGTATTGAACTTTAACGGTAGAACTGTAATTTCTGAATTGCTGCTGATACGTGACTACCGCTCCGGTTACTCCGGTTAATGAAAACGAATTCGAGATAAGCCAAGCTGTATGCGGTCCGGGGTCTGGACCAGTTCCGAATCCTCCGCATTGATTGTCGTTGTCGTCCCAGTAGTTCGAATCGAAAATCATAAACCCATTACTTTGGGAAACTGAATTGAAAGCTGAACTTCCACCGGCACAGGAACCTCTTGAAGTAATGGCATTGCTTGGGACGGTGTTCGGCCCGCGATATTCCCAAACGCCAATATTCGAATTGCTACCATTTGTCCAAGTTGCAGGAAGCCCATTGGCAAAATCCCACGAATAAAGTGGAACTCCTAACACTTGCGCAAAGGATTGAACTTGCGAAAGACAAATTAGGCAAAGCGTTATTAAGGCGCGGTTTAGCATTCGTTCAAAAATAGGGTATACCCTCTGAACAAACAAGATTAATAATTTCGAATTATTGAAGAATAAAATGTTAACGAACGTTATCGAATTCGATCGGGATTGTTTTTTAGAAAGGAGTCCCAACTTTTGTAATTTCCTTTGGCAGCAAGGGGTCCGCTCGTCTGAAAATAATGACACACAGCGGCAGCTACCCCATCGGTGGCATCCATTTTCTTCGGCATGTCGGACTGATTTATTTTTAAGATTTGTTGAAGCATGGCGGCAACCTGCTCTTTGGAAGCATTTCCATTTCCAGTAATGCTCTGTTTTATTTTTCGAGGGGCATATTCCACAACGGAAAGTTTGTGGCTAAGCGCAGCAGCGATGGCCACGCCTTGTGCTCTTCCTAATTTCAACATGGATTGAACGTTTTTACCGAAAAAGGGCGCCTCAATTGAAAGCTCATCTGGATGGTATTCCTCAATAATTTCAATGCATCGTGTAAAAATCTTTTCAAGCTTCAGGGCGTGATCTGTAATCTTATCCATGCGAACAACGTCCATGGCAAGTAGAGTCATTTTTTTATCTTCCACCCGAATTACACCGTAGCCTAAAATGCTAGTCCCGGGATCAATTCCTAAAATGATTCGTTCTTTTGTGCTCAAATGAATTTACTTTGAAGCTCAAAGGTAATCTGTTTCGTGAAAGACACTTCTTCCAAAATATCCATCGTAGTTCCTTTCAGGAATATTCAGTGTGAGGATCATTCTGTGGATCCTGTTTTTATTGCTTTTTTAGATTCGTTGAAGTTGGTTTCAGAATATGTGGAAGATGTGATTTTGGTGAATGACCATTCTACCGATTCTTCATTGGAATATGTGGCTTCCATTGATTCAATCAATTGGAAATTATTTTCACTTCCGAAGAATGAATCGGGAAAGAAAGCCGCACTTGAGTTCGGAATTCGAGAGGCGAAAACACCATACATCTGGACCCTCGATTCCGACGTGGAACTTTCGAATATTGATACCAATCGTTTTCGCGAATTTCAAAATAATTTGAAAGAAGATTTAATTATCCTTCCTGTTTTCATGAAAACAGGAAAGCGGTTGTTAGACCTAGCGCAATCCAACGAATGGCGGTACATGCAGTTGCTCACCCACTTAAGCGCACAACTGAAAATGCCCATGATGTGCAACGGCGCAAACCTTGTTTTCAAACGCTCGATATTTCTTCAACATATACCTGCGCATCGTTCTGTTTCAAGTGGAGATGATTTGTTTTTGATGTCGCAAATTTTGAAATCAAAAGGCCAAATTGGCCTTTGTTGGAAAGGGTTTGCACATGTGACCATTACTCCTGTTAACTCGTTCCAAGAAGTGTTCGAGCAACGCATTCGCTGGGCAGGAAAAACCGCAAAACTTCCGGTCACAAAATCTACTTTGTTGCATTTTCTTTTTGCGTTCTTCAGTGCCCTGCACGTCTTGGCTTTGTTCGGCACCTTCATTCCTTCCATTCAGAAAATGAGTGTAGTTTTTCTCCTTGTGAAAATGGGTTTGGAAGTAATCGGAGTGCGAAACGTATTTCCAAAAAGAATGATTGGCAAGGAAATAATTGTCCTTGTTCCGCAAATGCTTGTTTATCCTTTTTTCAGTCTCTTCATCTTTATAAGTAGTTTATTTTTCATTCCGAAATGGAAGGGGAGAAGAGTAAGTTTGAAATAACCATGGAGTCCCTTTCGCCCCTTCAACGATTTTTAAAAAACAAACTGGCTTTGTCTGGTTTGATTTTTATTTTTTTGATGATTTTGATTTCCATTTTTGGGTCATTCATTCGTTTAGATCAAACTGAAAATGCCAATGATCAGAAGTTGAGTCTAGCCCTGTGCAAGCCGGGATTTGCTGTGGATTATGTTGCCATGATATCAGATCAGAAAGAGTGGTTTCCCATTTCGAAAAGCGATGAAGATGGAGATTCCCTTCGGGTGGAATTGTATGAGAAAAATGGCGGAGGAGAAATCAGAAGTTTTGCCTTGAAGGATTTAGTAATGGGTTCCAATGGTGAAGTTATTTCGACAAAAAAATTCTGGTTAGGAACAGATAAATACGGGAGAGATGTTCTTTCTCGGTTAATGGCTGGCGCTTCTGTTTCGTTGTTGGTTGGAACCATTGCTGTTCTTATTTCCTTGTTGTTGGGTGTTACCTTGGGCTTGTGGGCCGGGTATTTTAAAGGGTGGGTCGATTCAGTTATTTCTTATTTCATTCAGGTGGTTTGGGCCATTCCAACTTTGCTTTTGGTTATGGCCATTTGTTTCGCTTTTGGAACAGGTTTTTGGAAAGTCTTCGTAGCAGTTGGATTAACCATGTGGGTGGAAGTAGCGCGAATCACACGCGGACAAGTACTCGGTGTTCGTGAAAAAGAATACATTGAAGCCGCGAAGGCTATTGGCAATTCTTCTTCTAGAATAATTTTCAAACACGTTTTGCCCAATGTGCTTTCTCCCATTATTGTGATGTCTGCAGCGAATTTCGCTTCGGCTATTCTCATGGAAGCAGGGTTGAGCTTTTTAGGCTTGGGTGCACAAATTCCAACGCCAAGTTGGGGCAATATGATTCGTGAAAGTTATTCTTATTTAACTACTGACATGGCATATTTAGCCTTCTTACCTGGTGTTTGTATTATGCTTTTAGTACTTTCGTTCATGATGGTTGGAAATGGATTGCGCGATGCTTTAGATGTTCGCGAGAATTGAAAATAAATGTTGAGATGAAATTGAAATTATTTATTACGGTTTTGTTTTTTGTTCAGGTAGTGATTTGCTTCGCACAGCCCTCTGCTTACCCTACCGGCTTTGGTTTTACGCGCTCGGCAAGAGAAGCGGTATTGAAAACAGATGCTCCGGTTTTTCTATCGATGCAACCTTATATGCGCAGCGATTTACCTCTTGCGAAAATGGAAGGGGAATTAAAAGATAGCGTGAAGATCTATCACGATGTTGCTGCAATTGCATTGCGAAAACATGTTTTCGAGTATAACGAAGGGGATGTTCATGTTCGAATGAATTTTCTTTATAATATTGGTGCGGGCAGAGATTTTACAGATACCCTGAACTATCCTCGGTCGCACAGGATAATCACCAATACCAGGGGATTATGGATTCAGGCCGATTTCGGTGACAAGGTTTCTGTTGAGACAGGCGTGTACGAAAGTCAAGAGTACATGCCAAAATACTTGAAGAACTATGTGGATAGTTTGGGGGTTATTCCTGGATTTGGTCGCGACAAGGACTACACTTTTATTCGAGACGTAGTCGATTATTCGTCTTCTTTTTCGCGCGTAACGGTGCAGCCATTGAAGGCATTGAGACTTCACATGGGTTATGGAAAACATAAAATTGGAAACGGATATCGTTCATTGCTTTGGTCAGACGGCATGTATAATTATCCGTACGTTCAATTCGATATTACAAAAGGAAAAGTGAAGTATTCACATGTTTGGAATGTCATGCAAAGTCTAGTGCGTTTGCCTATAGGCGACACGCCCGAGTCTACATTTAGAAGGAAGGCCGGCAGTTTTTCTTACCTCAGTTGGAAGCCAACTACAAAAGTAGAACTCTCACTTTTTGAATCGGTCATTTGGAATCGATATGACTCGCAGCTCATGCCGCAATCTCTTCCAATTAATTTCTACTCGCCATTAATTGGAACGGGATTCACGCAAGTTAATTCAACGCGAAACAATTTTAACCTAGGTTTTGACGCGAATGTTAGACTTACGAAGAACATTGAAGCTTACGGACAAGCGTATGCCGATGTCTTGGGTGATTATAAAAAGAATGGCGCGCTTCAATTGGGCGTGCAATCGTATAACTTAGGTGTGAAGAATTTCGATTTGGGGTTTGAATACAACCGCGTGCAAAGTGACGTGTATTCTTTTGCGGCTGCATTCACAGATGCTACGCATATGAATCAAACGGTAGGACATCCGTTGAACAATATGTATGAATACATTGTGCGTTCGCGCTATCGTTATGGAAGGTATTTTGCCCGTGTGAAGTGGAATTACATTGTTCAAAATAGATTGGAAGAGCGAAACGATGCGCCCATGTGGATCAATAGAAATCTCAAGCAATGGGATGTTGAAGTGGGATACTGGATTAATCCGAAGACGAATTCTGAATTTATTATTTCATACACAGACAGAATAGATGATCATTCGAATGATTTGGTGAAACAACACGCCACTATTTTAATGTTGGGAATTCGCACAGGCCTGCATGCTGTTTATCGCGATTTTTGAATACATTTGATTCACCCTAACCTGAACCAAAATTGAAAGATATTGTCTTCGCTTTCCTAAGTGCGTTTGCCATTGTATTGTTGGCAACACCGCCTCTGATTAAAGTGGCGAAGATGAAGCATTTGGTAGATGAACCGGGTAACGATCGTAAGCTGCATAGCAAGAGCATTCCCACCTTGGGTGGCATATTAATTTTTGCGGCAACCATCATTTCTTATTGCTTGTGGTTTCCTTCTCGCGATGCTTGGGAGTTGGGAGCCAACTACAATCCCTTGCAAGCCTTGAACGAATTTAAATACGTGCTGGCTTCCATGTTTGCCCTGTTTTTTATTGGTTTGAAAGATGATATTGTAGGTGTTGATCCGTTAAAAAAGTTAATCGTTCATATTCTTGTCGGGATTACCCTTGTGGTCTTAGCAGACATTCGACTGACCGAATTTTGGGGACTCTTTGAAGTAGATAAATTGCCGTATTGGTTGAGTGTTGTGCTTTCCATTTTTATCTACATCGTTATTGTAAATGCAATAAATCTTATCGATGGAGTCGATGGATTGGCGGGAGGTATAGGCCTCATCGGTAGTATTACCTTTACGCTTTGGTTCTACAGAACAGGGGATATGCCATTGGCTTTATTGGCCGTAGGATTAGCGGGTTCACTTTTTGGATTTTTGATTTTCAATTTCCAACCGGCACGTATTTTTATGGGCGATTCAGGTTCATTGATAATAGGAATTTGCATGTATGTCTTGGCCATGAAGCTCATTGAATTTCCGCCTTCCAAATTGTCAGCAGCGATGCAAATTGTCTCGAAACCCATTTTCGCAATGGCGGTTTTGGCTTATCCGCTTATAGATACGTTGCGGGTATTTACGATTCGAATTTTAAGCGGAAGGTCACCCTTTCTTGCAGACAAGAACCACATTCATCACCGTTTGTTAGCGCTGGGTTTGAAACACTATCAGGTTTCTTTTGTGTTGTACGGTTATACCTTATTCATTATTGGAACAACCTTTTTAATGCCGCCCCAAACGCCGAATATTTCTTTTTTGGCCGTTGGAAGTATAGCAGTATTTCTGGCCTATGTGCCCTTTATGATTCCGAAAAAGAATCAGTTGAAGTAAGGCGTAGCGTATTGCTTTACCGCTTTTTCATCAATGCTATCTCCAGAAAGAATAATCAATCGCTCAATCACATTTCGGAACTCACGAATATTTCCGGTCCAGTCGTGCTGTTGAAGCGCTTTTAATGCTGCAGCGTTGATGTTCTTTTTTGGCTGTCCGTATTCATCGGCTATTTGCTGAAGGAAATGCTCGGCCAACAAGGGTAAGTCATCTTTTCTTTCGTTCAACGAAGGAACTTTAATGACGATTACTGAAAGGCGGTGATACAAGTCTTCACGGAAATTTCCGGAAGCAATTTCTTTTTTCAAGTCTTTGTTCGTTGCAGCTAAAATGCGAACATTCACTTTCATGTCTTTTTCTCCGCCTACTCGGGTTATCTTATTTTCTTGAAGTGCGCGTAGTACCTTGGCTTGCGCAGATAGCGACATGTCTCCAATTTCATCGAGGAACAACGTGCCGTTGTCTGCCAATTCAAACTTTCCAGGTTTCGTTTTTACCGCCGAGGTGAATGCTCCTTTTTCATGTCCGAACAATTCGCTTTCAATAAGCTCTGAAGGAATAGCGGCGCAGTTCACTTCAACAAACGCTTGCGCTGCGCGATTGCTTTTTTCGTGAAGCTGACGGGCAACCAATTCTTTTCCTGAACCGTTGCCACCGGTAATTAACACGCGCGCATCTGTTGGCGCAACGGTGTCGATCATTTTTATTATTTCAAGAATGGATTTGCTTTCGCCAATGATGTTTGAACCATTCACTTTATTGAGTTTCTTTTTAAGTGTCTTGGTTTCTTTTACCAGTGCGTCGTGCTTGTTCGCGTTTCGTGTTGAAACCAAAACACGATTCAAGTCGAGTGGTTTTTGAATGAAATCGTATGCGCCGCGCTTAATGGCTTCTACAGCAGTGTCTATAGTTCCATGTCCGGTAATCATGACTACGGGCACTTGAATTTCCTCTTTTTTCAACTCAGATAAAAAATCGAGACCGTCGAGTTTGGGCATTTTAATGTCGCAAAAAATTAAATCGAACGATTCATTCAAAACCATTTTCAACGCGGTTTCTCCATCTGGCGCTTCTGAAATGCTGAATCCCTCGTACTCAAGAACTTCTTTTAGCGCGCTGCGAATAGCAGCTTCATCGTCGACAATTAAAATCTTTGACATGTTTAAGGCTTTTAGCAAAAGTAGCGCAAAGCGTTGATAAGTTTCTTTGGGAAAGTGGAAGTTTTACGGGGGTGTTCAATTCGGGAAAAGTATCTTTGCAAAGTGAGTCAAAGAGATTTTTTAAATGAGTTGAACGACGCTCAGCGTGCAGCAGCTCGACACATTTCAGGTCCATTAATGGTTATTGCTGGAGCGGGTTCTGGAAAGACACGTGTCTTAACCTATCGCATTGCGCACATGATTCAGAACGGAATTGATCCGTTCAGTATTTTGTCGCTAACCTTTACCAACAAGGCGGCTAAGGAAATGAAAGAGCGGATTGCCCATTTAATGGGTGAAGACAATGCGCGCAACATTTGGATGGGGACGTTCCACAGCGTCTTCGCGCGCATTCTTCGTTCAGAGGCAGACCGCATTGGTTACCCCAGAAATTTCAGTATTTACGATTCAGCAGACAGTAAAAGTTTGATTAAAGATATTTTGAAGGAGATGTCTTTGGATGATAAGATCTACAAGCCTGGAATGGTGCAGAATAGAATTTCTTCTTGTAAGAATAATTTAATTGGAGCTGCTGAATATCCTGAACAGGTAGAATTGGTTTCAGACGATCATGCCGCAAAGCGTCCGATGATGGCTGAAATCTATCGAAAGTACGATCAGCGTTTGTTTCAATCGGGTGCAATGGATTTCGATGATTTGCTGTTCAAGACGAATGTCTTATTCAGAGATCACGCAGACGTGCTTCACCGCTACCAGCACAAGTTTCAGTTCATCATGGTAGATGAGTATCAGGATACCAACTTTTCACAGTATTTAATTGTGAAGCAATTGGCGGCTGTTACTGAAAATTTGTGTGTTGTGGGAGATGATGCGCAAAGTATTTACGCGTTCCGCGGAGCGAACATTCAGAACATTCTGAACTTCAGAAAAGATTATCCCGATTATTCGTTGTACAAATTGGAACAGAATTACCGTTCCACAAAAGTGATTGTGCAAGCGGCGAATGCAATTATTGGGAACAACACGAATCAGATTAAGAAAAACGTTTGGACAGCGAACGATGAAGGAAATAAAATTCGTCTTCATCAGGCGCCAACAGACAATGAAGAGGGGATGTTCGTTGCGAACACCATTTTCAAATTACAGAAGGAAGATGGAGGAACTTACCACGACTTCGCCATTCTTTACCGCACGAACGCCCAGTCGCGTGCTATGGAGGAAGCCCTTCGGAAATTAAATATTCCATATAAAATTTATGGAGGTTTAAGTTTCTACCAACGCAAAGAGATTAAAGATTTGTTGGCTTATTTCCGCTTAACGGCAAATCACAAAGACGAAGAAGCCTTGAAGCGTGTGATTAATTATCCGGCGCGAGGAATAGGAAAGACCACACTTGAGAAATTGATTGTGGGCGCTTCCGAACGTGAGATTAGTATTTGGGAAATGATAGCCCGTTGCTTTGAAGTTGGGATTTCCGGAGGAACTGCCAACAAGCTGAATGAGTTCGTAACCATGATTCAGAGCTTCGCAACGGAATTGTTGACGAAGCCGGCTTACGATTTAGGAATGCACATTGCTGCAGCGTCTGGATTGTTGGTTGAAGTAAATGCCGATCGCACACCTGAAGGGGTGGCTCGTGTTGAAAATATTCAAGAATTATTGGCCGGTCTGAAAGAATTTTCTGAAAGAGAAACAGAGGATGGTTCTATTCCTTCGTTGTCAGATTTCTTAATAGATGTGGCGCTGTTAACAGATACAGAAAGTTCAGATGTAGACGAGTCGAAAAGTGTTTCACTCATGACCATTCACTCGGCCAAGGGATTGGAGTTTCCAAACGTATTCATCGTTGGAATGGAAGAAAATCTGTTTCCTTCACAAATGTCTTTGAACGCCCGTGAAGACTTAGAAGAAGAGCGCAGATTGTTTTACGTGGCGCTTACGCGTGCCGAGAAAAGAGCCATTCTTTCTTATGCGAATTCGCGCTTCAAATGGGGGCAGTTCACCTATTGTGAACCTTCAAGATTTATTGAAGAAATTGACGAGAAGTTTTTGGAAACCACTTCCGGAAAGAAATCTTCGCCTCAATCGAAGTCATTCGATTTTGGTGAAGAACGCGGAAAGTTCGGCGGAGGTATAAACAGATTGCCACTGCAGGACAAACCAAAGTCTTCTTTACCACCTTCTTCGCCAACACCTTTGCCAATGCCTCCGCAAATTGATACGAGTAAGTTGAAGAAAGTAGACATGAACGCACCGGTTCCTTTACCTGCTGGGGACTGGGCTTTGCCTCATGAAATTCAAGTTGGGGTGGAAGTTCAACATGAAAAATTCGGGAAGGGAAAGGTTATTAAAGTGGAAGGCGAAAGCCCGAATGAAAAGGCCACAGTCTTCTTCCCTTCAGAAGGACAAAAGCAACTCTTGTTGAAATTCGCGAAGTTGAAAATTGTAGGCGCTTAATTGTAGTGTATATTTGTTAGACCTCATTTAAATTTATTATGAATCCTCACCGCTTTCAGAAGCCAGATGTTGTTGTGCCGTTAGAGATGAATAGCGCGCGTCCTGAAATTACTTTGCCCGAATACGGAAGAAATATTCAGAAGATGGTGCAGTACGCTCTAACACTTGAAGATCGCGATGAGCGCGCCCGCTGTTGCAAAGCTATTATTTCTGTCATGGGACAATTGTTCCCTTACTTGCGTGATATGGAAGATTTCAATCACAAGCTTTGGGATCATTTGCATATCATGAGCGGGTTTCAGTTAGATGTAGATTCTCCCTATCCGAAGCCAGAACCTTCACAGTTTGCTGTGAAGCCAGACCGTATCAGCTATCCGCAAGGACCTGTTAAATTCGGTCATTATGGAAGATATGTAGAGAAGATGATTGACAAATGTGTTGCAATGGAAGACGGAGAAGAGAAGATGAACTTCACGCGTTCTATTGCAACGCTCATGAAGCAAAACGCTCTGAACTGGAATCGTGCAACCATCACAGACGATGTGATTTTGGAAGATTTGAAATATTTGAGCGATGCGAAACTTTCTGTAGAGAATATCCAAGAGATTCACGCAGTGAAAACCATTCAAGGTTCGAAATACAACGACTTTGTTGAAGACAGTTATCGCAACAACAAAAAGCGTAACTTGAACAAAAAGAAAAAGTTTAAGAAGAAGTACTAAGAAGTGCTGTATTCATGACGCTTCTAGAGGACATACAGCACGGAATTTTTCATATTATAAACAAGGGTGCTATTGATCACATCTTGTTTTTATGGGTGCTCGCGATTGGACTCACGTTCAGCGACCGCCGAATGCTGCTG
>CANGEF010000024.1 GCA_947452685.1 Flavobacteriales bacterium
GAAAATTCCTCATCGAAATTTCCGCCAAATACCGATGTATCGATATAAACGCGCTTTATCATTGACACTAAATTACGACTTTTATGAGAAGATACAATACAGAATGAGAAACACAAAGAGAATGAGAATGAATTTCATTCTCGTAACTCACCATCAAAGTCGAAGACATTCGTTCAAAGAACATTCGCTCAAGAGGGCATTCGTCTGAAAGACACTCTTACCTTCTCTTACCCTCTCTTAACTTCTCTCAATCGCGACTTTGGTATTGCGGATGTGGTGAGGATCTAATCGGTTCCGGTTGTAAACCCGCAGCTATTCCTTCAGAATCATTTTATTACTTCGATATTTTTTGATAAATAATTTCTCCATCCTTTGAAGATTTTATTTCAACATTGTAGTAATGAGATTTTTTGATTCTTTTCCTAAAACATCTAGGTAGCTTAATTTCATTGTAATTATTAAATGTGAGTAATTGAATCTTCTCTAATTGACAGAACACAGGCGGAACTTGGTTCAAAGAGCAATAAACACTTAACCAGCCTACATTACTCATTTGAAATAAAGGGAAAGATGAAAGTTTTGGAGCAATTAATTCCAAATATTCTAATTTATTCAAGTCTTCAATTATTTTCCATTCAGTCAACTCAGGCATTGAAATTTGCAGTTGTTCAAGAGCATGTAATGAATCTCCAACCAATTCAAAACTTTTTATCATTTCTGAATAAACCCAAATATGTTTAAGCTTCATTCTTGGGGTGACAACTAACGAATCATAGCCAAAACCGAAAATAAATAGTGTGTTTAAATCCGTTAAATGTTCTGAGTTCAAAATAAATTGGACTGCAACATCTGGTGGATTTTTCAATTGAATCTCTTTTAATTGGGGATTAGAATTAATTGAATTAATAAAATTTTCGCATTCCCCACCCGAAAAATGGTATATCAAAGCTTCGATGCTATCTATATGATTTATCGACTCACCTGGATTTAGCGAGATAAATTTGTAATCATTAAAAGGCCCACTTTGACAAATTCCAGTTTGGGAGATAAAAAGGCAAATTATTAAAAGACATTTCTTCATCTTATTTATTGTTCCTTAAGGTTTGTGCAGTACAGCATGAGGATGATTTTACCATTTAGACAATTCCTTAACAGCGTCTTTATGATAAACAAAATTTCCATTTTCAACACGTGTTACTGCCTCATCTAATTCCTTATTGTATTGTTTACGAGATATTCGTTTGGTATCACTGTCAACATCCAGGAAACTTTTAATCATTTCCAACACTAGAGCTTGTTGTCTGGCTAATAAGAGTGGTAGATAATTATCAACTTGTTTCTTTATTGCTGCTGTTGTCATTGTGATATATTGAAGTAACCAAATTTAGGAATAAACACTTAAATCTCAACTTTCAGCTTAGGGAGATCTCTCAAACCTCATAGAAACTGTCTGTTCAAAGATGTCATTCGCTGCGGAACTGCGCATAACAATCCACTTGCGGAGAAGATGCGAAATCCTGTTGCGGTTAACTAAAGATAATTAAAAGGAAAGCTGTGAAATTAATTGTTCAAAACAATTCTATCCCCCTCTTAACCTCTCTTCCCTTCTCTTCCCTAAGGTCGAAAAATATTTCGACCCGATGAGACTTATTCCACAATAATTTTTCTCACCTCAGTTGTTCCGTCTTCCAAATAAATTCGAACGGAATAAAGACCTGGGGTATAAGCGCTAATGTCCACACTCGTATTGGCAGTTTTCAAACGTGTTTCACTGTGAACGAGACTTCCAACAATATTGAATAATTCAATTTTAGAAATAGAACTTCGTGAAGTTTGAATGGTGATCTTTTCTCTAGCCGGATTCGGAAAAACATGAACACCAAACAACTCTTCATTCACTTCTTCAATGCCTACCAACTGATCGCAATTGGTTGTCAATAAATTCGAATCATAAAAATCCTGAATCTCATCAATGTATTGCTTTAATTTATTTACTGCATTGATTGAAGGACTGCCTGCAGAGACCGTATCTGAAGCAACTACGGTTGCTATGGAAAAACAATAAGGTTGATTTGGCAATAAATCACCGAGGTTGAATGAAATAAGCATGCGTCGATCACCAGGATTGTTACCAACATTCGTCTCATTCCAAGTCGAACCAACCCCTACCTCACCTGAATACATGTAACGACTAATTTGTTGAGTGTAGGGATTAATTATATCCTGTCCATCGAGCCTCTTACCATTTAAATAGTTATAAATACCTGAATTGCTGAATGGTTGACCTGAAACAGAATTACTGGAATTATTGAAATAAACCGACGCATACATTGGCACGTTCAAACCAACAACACCGCAAGCAGGAACTTCTGAACCATAGCCATTTTGAGAGATAACTCCGCCATCATAATCATCGCCATTATAACCAAATATCGCACTCCGTATCACATCAGATCCGATGAAATCATCCTCTTTATAGCCCAAATCGAAATCCACGATAAAACCTAACAAAGCACTATTCCATTGTTCTGTATCTCTCAAGACAATACGATAATCAGTAAATAGCGTGTGAGCCAAAGACGGATTTGTTGAATTCTTGTACATATAGTTTAAGACTCCACATTCAAATCGAGAAATATTTCGAGCTATTTCGTTATATTGATAATAACTATCCACCTCTCTACCATCGCCTACAATGTAAAAAGCAGCTTCATCGCCTTTGATATCAGGAGCATCACCAAACAGAGGTTCATAAATATTGTTTCCGTTTACATCGTGGAAAGGAGCTAAAACCTCCGGTTCTCCATTCAAAACATCTCCATTTCCAGGCCACTCCAAAATATCGGGCGGTACTGAATAATTCGCCTCATACCAATGGTTATTGTGGTAATCAATTTGCGTTTGAGTTACTTGCCAAATGCGTTGATAGCGACGTTCATATTCGCTGTTGTAGTTAGTTGCAATTGGACCTGCATAAGCCCCATTTAACGCTGAAATATACTGACTACCTATACCTGTAAGTAAACCTGCCCTTTCTCCAAACAGTTGAAGTGTATTAGTAGAAACAACTTTATTTATTCCATACTTCAAGGCACTCGAAAAATTTAGTCTACTGAATTGACCAAGGTCTGGCGAAAAATAACCAAAGGAAGGGGTATTGTCCTTTCGCAGCAATTCATTGCTCATACTCTGATATTTTAACCCCTTTTCAATCGTACAAATTCCATTTTGTCTTAATTCATTACTATTTTGACAAGCGGCCCATGTTTTTCCCTCGAAATTGGCAATAGCTGAAACACCCTCATACAAGGAAATTTGATTATTTAAAGCGTACGAACAGGTTGAATAATAGAAATAAGTGTTTGCTCTGTAATCAAAATTAAAACTTCCAATATATCCGTATGGCGTTTTGAATATTCTTCTCAAATAATCGGTTCTCAGCATTCCAAAGTCCAAAGACAAATTATCAGGAACCCAAGATCCTGAAGCATCTAACCGATATAAAAAATCGTCACATTTGGTTGAAACATATAAGCTACCGTCAAGAATACTAAAGCCTGTAATTGTATCACAAGGAAACGATTCGTTCATGACGTTTCCATCAGGTAGAATAGAATATAGTCCTGAAAAGTCATTTTTAAAGAAATAAAGTTTATCTCCAAAAACTTCAGCATCGAGAACTCCATTGAAACCTTCGTCTTGAAAAGTACCATTGGAAAATGAAACAACATTTGTGTAAGGTTGAGAAAAGAGATAATACTTTTCACCAAAATACTTCCCAAAATAAAACACACTTCGCAAATCATAAAAAAATTGACTAACCACATTATTTTCCAAAACATCAACAGATGCCCTAATTGTTCCTGTGGCTGGATTCATTCGTTGACCCAATACTAACATTTGATTTCCGTGATGCTCCAAATCAAACATAAGATCAGTCGTTACGTCCCAAGTAATTGAGGAATTGGTAACTAAATTATCCTTTACTATTTTTATATGGGCATTAGGTGTAATTATTTGAGTTCCGACAAGAAAATAAAGAGAATCTTGAAACAGCTCAACATCGAAAAACCTATAATCTTCGTTAGCATTATTCAAAATATACTGTTCACCCGCAGGAACAAAGGGCACGAGGCGTTGGGCGTGTGTTAACTCACATGCAATGCAAGCCAGAATAAAAAGTAAAATTTTTCTCATAGTCTTTTTGTATTGAAACTTATTCCACAATAATTTTTCTCACCTCAGTTGTTCCGTCTTCCAAATAAATTCGAACAGAATAAAGACCTGGGGTATAAGCGCTAATGTCCACACTCGTATTGGCAGTTTTCAAACATGTTTCACTGTGAACGAGACTTCCAACAATATTGAATAATTCAATTTTAGAAATAGAACTTCGTGAAGTTTGAATGGTAATCTTTTCTCTAGCCGGATTCGGAAACACATGAACACCAAACAACTCTTCATTCACTTCTTCAATGCCTACCAACTGATTGCAATCGGTCGTCTGAAGGTATTGATCGTAATACTGTTGCACTTCGTCTGAATATTGTTTCATTTTGTAAACTGCATTAACAGAGGGGCTGCCAACAGACAAGGTGTCTGAACCAACAATTCGTGCAACGGAAATACAAACAGGAGTATTTGGTTGAAGATCTCCGATAAATGTTGAAGCTAAAAATCTTCTATCTCCTCCAAGATTACCAACATTAGCTTCATTCCAAACTCCAGGCAAACCAACCTCTCCGTTATATTCGAAATGGGTTTGATTCTGTGTAACGGAATCCAAAATGGCGGAGCCGTCCAGTTGCTTTCCTTGCAAAAGATTATAGAACTGCAAATTCGAAGTAGGCATTCCATAAACAGGATCATAGTTTTCTTGAATATTCAATCCCGCAGAAATAGTAGTATTCAAAAAGCGATAACCACACGACGGAACTTCGTTTTCATACCCTTGAACCATCCAGTCGGATGGCTGATCAAAATCGTCCGCATTGTATCCAAAAACTAGATTCCGAGTGCTATCACATCCAATGAAATCATCGTAATCAGTTCCAATATTAAAATTTGCAACTAGACCAAAATAAAAATCATTCAAAGGAAGATCCCCACGAAGATTTATCCGGTAATCCGTAAAAACAGTCTGACTTAAAGCTTGATTTGGACTATTATGAAATAGATAGGTCATCACCGACATTTCCAAATTAGAAACTGTGCTTTCGAAATTTGACATTAGAAATGATTGTGCAACGTCTCTTCCATCTGCCACGATATAAAAAGTGGCTTCATCACCCTTTATTTGCGGAGCATCTCCAAACTGAGGTTCATAGATATTGTTTCCATTCACATCGTGAAAAGGTGCAATAATTTGAGGTTCTCCGTTTACAGTGGAACCATTTCCAGGCCATTCTAAAATATCTATAGGAGCCGAATAATTCGCTTCGTACCAGTGTTGATTATGGTAATCGATATCGGATTGTTTTACCTTCCAAACTCTATTGTATTTCTGCGCAAATTGATTTGAATAAACATTCGCAACAGGACCTGCGTAAGCTCCGTTTAATCCAGACGGAAGTAAGAATCCTGTTGAAAACATACCCCCAATTCCAGAGACAGCTCCCTCTTTCATTCCAAACAAAATGGAGGAACAAGAAAAAACCACCTTTTTATCTTTATACCCTAGACCAATTGTTCCTGACGGATTATCAAGCGCTCGATTATAAACATATGAATTGAATGATGCATAACTTTTTTCAGAAACTGATTCGTTCGAAATAATCTGATACTTCAAACCACCTTCAACTGTGCTTATTCCTCCTCTATTTCCATCTACAAGATTCACACATATCGCCAACTCATTACCTTCAAAATTCAAAACATTCCGAATGACATTGTTCAGCTCGATGTTGTATACTAAATCATATGAATTACTACCGTAATCAAGAGATCCTGCAAAACGAAAATCACTAGCAAAGTTCGCTACATAACCGTGTTGCGTCCGAAAAATAGCACCTAGTTTTTGTGTCGTTAATCCACTAAAATTAGCTCCCAAATCATCGAACACCCATTCGCCACTAGCACTTCTTCGAAACAAAAATTCACTGCATCTACCTGAAACGAACAACTGTCCGTCAATGATGCTAAATCGCCTCAAAGAATTACATGCGATCGATTCTGAATGAACAATTCCAAGAGTATCTAAATAATATATTCCTGAATTATCGCTTTTAATAAAAAACAATTTCCCGTCGTAAACTTGGGCATCAACAACACCAACTAATGTTGTCTGACTTATTACACCATTTTCGAACACGCACACCGGCTCGGTATAGTTTCCAAATAAATAAATCTTTCCATTAAAAAAAGTACCGAAAACAAACTTCGAATATGTGGTGTCACCATAATTACTCCAAATACCATTTTCAAAAATTGCTAGATTCGATCGACTAATATTTGTAATTGGATCCAATCTTCTACCTACGGCGCAAAGTCTATTCGAATCACTAAACAAATCATATATAAAACCATCGTTGGTGCTCCAGTCAAGAGGCACATCTGAGATCAAATCATTTTTCATAACCTTCAATGCCGATTGATCAGCCGTGGGGTTATCGTGAACTGCTACAAAGAGCGAATCATGAAACACCTCTCCGTCCGGGCAGGATAAATCAGTAAACGAATCGTTCAAGATGTGCTGCTGATTGTTTGCTAAAAAGGGAACGAGGCGTTGGGCCTTCGCAGTCTGAAAAATAAAAACGAGCAAACCGAAGAGTAAAAGTCTTTTCATGTTGAGGATTTTCAACAAATAAAATCAATACTTCTTTGCCATTTTTTTTAAAATTCTTGATTTATTTCCATTCAACGAGAATGAATTATCACACCTTAGGGTCGAAAGATATTTCGACCCAATTAAACTTAACTTCTCTTAATTCTTCATAATCGTCGCAGACATTCGCGAAGCATTCGCCCGAAGGGCATTCGTCTGAAAGACATTCTTCCCCAGAATAAACAGCATATAAACTGCATATAAAGATTAGTGCGTTTTCCAAATCCCAGAAATATGTTTGTCTTATGGAACAAAAACTTATTAAGTCGGAAATTGAATCGCGAATATTCATCATTCGTGGCAAGCAAGTTATGTTTGACAGAGACTTGGCTCGGTTGTATAACGTTCAAACTAGAGTTCTAAATCAGACTGTAAAGCGCAACGCCAATAGATTTCCTGAACAATTTATGTTTCAGCTAAGCTCTGAGGAATTCGGTAATTGGAAGTCACAAATTGTGACATCCAATTCTGAAAAAATGGGATTAAGAAAACTACCGTATGTCTTCACAGAGTATGGAGTGGCAATGTTATCAGGTGTTTTAAATAGTGAAATAGCGCTAAATATCAACATTGAAATTATCCAAACGTTTATCGATTCACGTGCCAGCACGAACGGGTATTTTCTTCCAAAATCAAATCTTCGATGCGTACATCTTTTCAAGCGAATTGATTGCAAAAGCCAAGAGATCCCTTATTCTCATCGACAACTACATAGATGAAACCACATTGCTTCAGCTTTCAAAAAGAAACAGAAAAGTTTCCTGTATCATTTACACTGAAAGGATCACAGAGCAATTGAAACTCGATTTGGAAAAACACAATTCCCAATACAAACCAATTGAAATTAGAATTCTTAAAAATTCTCACGACCGATTTATTATTCTCGACGATAAAGAACTCTATCATCTTGGCGCGTCATTGAAGGATTTGGGAAAACGATGGTTTGCATTTTCAATCCCGATAGCTATCGGGAGGATGGACTAGTGTCTCAAATACTCGCACATCTTCATGATTAGGTAGTCGCAGACATTCGCAAAGCATTAGCCCGAAGGGCATTCGTCTGAAAGACATTCTTCCCCTCTCTTACCTTTTCTTAACCCCTCTTAACATTTCTCTTTTGCCCTGCGGTCCCAACAATCGTTCAACAACAAACCCCACCCGCCATTGCTATGGTTTAGATTATTGCACTTTTACATCGGTGGTGGCCACAGCCACTATTTCGTTGTTTATGATTACAGGAACGGCGTGTGTTCTCATCCACACCTCGCCACCTCCGGCATCAAAATAAGGCTCGGTCCAAATGGCATAACCATTGTCGATAGGCTGGCGCAGCCACGCTTGTTCGTCTATGTGATAGACAGAGTCTGCCAAGTTTTTCAAAGCCAAGCTATCGTTCAAGCGGTACCAATAGGGGCTGTAGTAAACCTTTCCAGTGCTATCCAATAGGGCCACGGTGGCACCAAAGAAACAGCCCGATTGGGCCGCCATATAATCCAGTACCCGAGCGGAAAGTCCAGCAGAATCAAGCGGTTGGGCCTGTAAGTCCGCCACAAAGGCGTCCAGTGCTACTTCATAAACTAACAAGGGATTTGGGTCAACTTGACCATTCTCTTTTCTGCATGACGACACGACCAGCATCAGCCCTAAAGCATAAGTCATGGCACGTAGCAAGGCTTTTTTTCGGTAGATGGAGTATGGGGCGCATACTCCGCTCGCAGGCGATTTCTGTGTTGTCATTTTTATTTATGTTAAATTGCTCGCAACGTTTTGCAGCTAAAAGAAGTTGGCGATTACGCTTACCAATAACTAGCTTAAAAGCGCTAAAAACATACCAAGTAGATGTCATTATCTCGAGGTAGGCGAAGGTTTATTGCGGTTAGCTAAAGGTAGTTAAAAGGAAAGCTGAGAAACTAATTGTTCAAAACAAATCTTCCATAACCCTAATGTCTTCGACGAATGCCTCTAGCGAATGTTACATGGTAACGAATGCCTTCGGCGATATTAATTACTCAGACGAAAAACGAAGTAAAAAAAAGAATGAGAAACACAAACATAATGAAAATGAGAATTTCGTCAAAGACATTCGCGAAGCATTCGTCGCAGACATTCGTCTGAAAGACATTCTTCCTCTCTCTTACCCTTTCTTATCCTCTCTTATCTTTTTTACACCAATCACTTCGAAAATAAAATTCCGTTAGAGTTTTCTTGGGAGGCACACAGTTTAAGCTATATGTAACTTTCGTATTTTGTGTTTTATTTCATAAATATAATTTACCGTGTCTTCAATAAGGTCAAGTGCTGTTTTAAGTTTTTCGTCCGAAGGAACTTTTATTTGATGCAAAGCATTATTACCGATAATTCGAAGTTTTTGTATTGCTAATGAGTGGTCTGCGGTAATATAATTATTATCTGCTAAAAGAATAATTTTTGTTTTTAGGTCATTCGATAGTTTTTCGTATTCTGCTTTACAACACCCACGCTTTTTTATTTCTTTCTTGCCTTCTATTTTTTTATCCAAGCATATCGCTTCGATAATTGCCCTGATACCTGCAACACAGAGTGTTTTATTTAAGTTGTTGAAACTTCCGATCGTTTCATAATACAGAATTTGTATTGTCGCTGGTGCATTTGGAAATTCCTTTTTTAAACGTTTTTCTCTTAAAGGATAGAGAAAGTCAATAGTGTTTTTTTCGTCGTTTGACAAATGCTTGGACATACAAAAAGAAATAGTTTCGCAACCACTGCATTTAATTATTTTCCAATTTTTAATATCATAGTTAAATGGAGTAGCTAAATCATTTTCTGTTGTCTCCGTATAATTACGGACAATTTCGTGATTTGTTGGCCTATTACATTCTCTACATTTTGCTTTCATGATAAATGTTTTTTTCTACCGAGGTCTGTCCCGGCGGTTTACCTATAACTAGCTTATAAGCGCTACAAACCTACCCAATACAAGTCAACATAGCGTGGTAGGCGAAGGTTTGTTGCGATTAAATAAAGGTAATTCCAAGAAAAGCTAAGAAACTAATTGTTCAAAACAATTCTTCCATACCCCGGATAGAAGTGATGTCTTTGACGAATGCCTGCAGCGAATGTTACGATGTAACGAATGCCTTCGGCGATATTAATTACTCAGACGAAAAACGAAGCAAAAAAGAATGAGAAACACAAACAGAATGAAAATGAGAATTTCGTCAAAGACATTCGCGAAGCATTCGTCGCAGACATTCGTCTGAAAGACATTCTTCCTCTCTTACCTTTTCTTAACTTCTTTTAACTTTTTTCAAGTGTGACCTCTGATACCAAACCACAAAAACAGATTCACCATCTTCGCGAAAACAATCGGATATGAATGCTGAATTTTGGAATGCGCGATACAGTGATAATGAATATGCATACGGCAAAGAGCCGAATCAATTCTTTGCGGAAGAAATAAAAAAACTTACTCCTGGAACTGCTCTCTTCCCGTGCGACGGTGAAGGAAGAAATTCGGTCTATGCCGCAGCACTCGGATGGAAGGTTTCAGCATTTGATTTCAGTGCTTCCGGTAAAGAGAAAGCCGATAAACTCGCCTCTGAAAATAATGTTGAAATAACTTTCCAAACAGCCGACGCTTCAGCCGTTGAATACGAGGCAGAACAATTCGATCTCATTGTTTTCACCTTCGACCACCTTCCCGAAAACATTCGAATGCGCTTGCATAAAGAAGCCATAAACTGGCTCAAGCCCGGAGGTGAAATCATTTACGAAGCCTACAACCCCAAGCAATTGAACAACAACACAGGTGGTCCAAAAGATTTAAGCATGCTAGGTTCTCGAGATGTCATTGCCGCCGATTTCGGAAGTCTTACAACCCAATACCTCGAAGAACTTCAAGTGGAAGTCAACGAAGGGAAATTCCACAATGGAGTTGCAGATGTGATTCGGTTTGTTGGACGGAAGTGATGTCTTTGACGAATGCCTCTGGCGAATGTTACGTTGTAACGAATGCCTTCGGCGATATTAATTACTCAGACGAAAAACGAAGCAAAAAAGAATGAGAAATACAAACAGAATGAAAATGAGAATTTCGTCAAAGACATTCGCGAAGCATTCGCCCTAGGGCATTCGTCTGAAAGACATTCTTCCTCTCTCTTACCTTTTCTTAACTTCTCTTACCTAGGGTCGAAAGATATTTCGACCCGATTATCTTACCTTTTTTTTACTCTTCAAAATCTATTCCGAGCTATCGCAAATTAGTTACGTGAAAAAATTTCTATTCCAACTCTATCAATATGGTCAATTAATTCTTCACTATCTATTTTGTCAAAAACACAAACATCAAACTTATATGGCAAAAGCAAATCGTCTAATTGATTTTCTATTTTATTCTGTAATGTTAAATCAATTTTCGACCCGAATAAAGCTATATCAATGTCAGAATATGGCTTGTAATTCCCTTTAGCTCGTGACCCAAAAATCAAAGCCTTTTCTATTTCAGCAAAATTTTCAAAAGTTTTGGAAACACTTAAAAGATCTATTGATTTTAGACCAAAATCTACTTCATTAACATTCTGCATAGATTTAAATTTTATTTTCCAGACAGCCTCTCTTCCATTGTAATTCTAAATTTTATTAGTTCAGGAAAATACTCTTTTAGAATCTTATGGTATATTTCATTTGCCGTTTCGTCATTATAAGTATGTGATGTTTTGTTTCTACTTAACAGCATGTCCATCCATACATCTCCTAAATCTATTAGATTCATTTGTAAAGCCTCGCGAATAGCATCTCTCGACCCAGAAATATTTGTTGCACCTTGATACTCTACATAATCTTTCATTACTTTCCACGCCAATTCGTGAGTGTATTCAAATCTTTGGATAAGTCCTTCTTTAAGCAATTCATCTAGAACAGAGTCAAGCCCTTGTTCAGCAACGTTTTTATCATTTTCATCAACGAACTCTTTTCGAATATATTCAACGGATTGTTGAAGTTTATCCAACGCTCTTGTATAATTTGAAAATCTCTGCTCCCAACGAATGTCCATAAATGCGAATTAGTCTTACGAAGATAAACGAAATTACTGACTTCATTTAGGCTGTTACCGCCCTTTGCATATGTTCGTGTCATCGCACTAAATATTGGCCATTAAAAAACTGTTACTGTTTTTGTTTCTAGGTTTTAGAATGAGAATAAATTGAACTCCCTTTGGGATACATCCACACATGGATAAATCCGCATTGCGGATAAGTCCCTTCGGGATTGGTCCTGAAAGGATTTGTCCACAAAGTGGTTGAAAAATTAGTTGTAGACATTCGCGAAGCATTCGTCCCAGACATTCGTCTGAAAGACATTCTAGAGGGGTTTCACCCCTCTAAGCATCTCTCTTTTCCCCGGCGGCCCCGCCAACCTTTCCACCACAAATCCCGCCGCTTGAAGATTGCGACGCACTTCACCTTTCGCGCAATAGGTAACGAACACTCCTCCTTCATTCAACAAATTGAAACATTGTTGCATGCGCTCCAACGTCCACAAGCCAGGCTCAACCCGAGGCCCGAAGGCATCGTAATAAATGATATCGAATTTTTCTTCGGAAGAAAATTCTTCCAACCCCACTTCCATTCTTGTAAAAGAAAATTGTTCGTGAATCGAAATCCACTCGTTCGGCGCTGACAAATGAAATTTCATTTCGAATTGATCCGATTGATTCGCTGAAAGTTCTTCTAAGATTTCCTTCGACAACGGATAAGGTTCCAATGCGCAATAGTCGATTTTTTTTGTTGCATGCTGAAGCGTTAACGCCGCATTCAATCCCGTTCCCAATCCCACTTCCAAAAGGCGAATCTCTTCTTTGTCGCACGCCTTCAATCCGTTTTCAATAAAGACATGCATGGATTCTTGCACCGCGCCGTGCGTGCTGTGATACGTCTCTTCCACTTCCGGAATAAACAACGTGAACGAGCCGTCTGCCGTTTGCTTCAATTCACGCGTGCGCGATTTGTTCACCGCGGTATTGTTCAAACTATTTTCTTGGTAGTGTTCCACTGGATTTTTATCTCTCTACTTTTGATTAACAAATAATTGCTATGGCAAAGAAAACGAAAGCACCCGCTACAAAAAAATCGAAGAGCATCCTGAACGCAACTAGTCACGAGTTCCTTGAGAAGTACATTAACAACATTGCTCCAACCGGATTCGAAACACCCGGACAGCAAATGTGGTTAGACTACATTCGTCCATACATCGACACACACATCGTAGACACCTACGGAACCGTGGTGGGTGTCATTAACCCTGACGCTCCATACAAAGTTGTGGTTGAAGCACACGCAGACGAAATCGCGTGGTTCGTGCATTACATTACTCCGGACGGATTTATATACCTGCGTCGCAACGGCGGAAGCGATCACATGATTGCGCCTTCCATGCGCGTAAATATTCAAACTGCAAAAGGTTTAGTAAAAGGCGTATTCGGATGGCCAGCCATTCACGTACGTCAAGAAAAAGAAGAAACGCCTTCCATGAAAAATATTTTCTTGGATGTGGGCGCTAGAACAAAAGACGAAGTGGAAGCCATGGGCATTCACGTGGGTTGCGTGGCAACCTTCGAAGATGAGTTCATGGTATTGAACGACCGCTATTACTTAGGTCGTGCGCTTGACAACCGCATAGGAGGATTCATGATTGCTGAAGTGGCACGTATGCTGAAAGAAAACAAAGACAAACTTCCGTTCGGTGTATACTTCACAAATTCCGTTCAAGAAGAAATTGGATTGCGCGGTGCTGAAATGATTGCCCACCGCATCAATCCGGATGTAGCTATTGTTACAGATGTTTGTCACGACACACAAACCCCCATGATGAGCAAAATCATGAGCGGCGATTTAGCTTGCGGCAGAGGCCCAGTAGTTAGTTATGGACCAGCCGTTCAAAACAACTTATTGAAGCACATCATTAACACGGCCGATAAAAATAAAATCGACATTCAGCGTGCAGCTGTTTATCGCGCAACGGGTACAGACACAGACGCCTTCGCCTACAGCAATGCCGGTGTAGCCAGCGCGCTCATTTCACTTCCGTTGCGCTATATGCACACGACCGTTGAGATGGTTGCGAAAGATGATGTTGAAGCCGTGATTAAATTGATCTACCATTCTCTAAAAGGAATCAAGAACAACCAAGATTGGAGATACATTAAATAATTTAAACCCAAAATAAAATGAAAAAAATTCTAACGTTTTTCTCTTTAATCATTTTAGCTGCAAGCATGAGTGCGCAGACTATTCCGAATGGTGACTTTGAAAACTGGACCGCTGGTTCTCCTGATTCGTGGACTACGTATAACAACGTGGCGGCACTCATGGGAATTACTCCTGCTCCGGTTACCCAACAGTCTCCGGCACCAAGCGGAAACTACTATCTAAAAGCTGTGTCTCGCAACAGTCCGATAACAGGTGGTAATATTCCTGGAATTGCTCTACTTGGGAATGCCGATGCTTTAGCAGGAACTGGAAGTATTGGAATTCCTTTTACTCAACTCCCAGCTTTTTTCTCAGGTGAGTTTAAACATGAGATGGTCGCAAGTACAGACTCCATGCTTATCCTTTGTCAGCTTACTAAATGGGATGCGGTAAACAACAACCAAATTGTTGTGGGTGAAGCAGCTATTTTGAATTTGTTAAATTCAGTAACTACTTGGACGAGCTTTTCGAGTCCTATTACTTATTTAACAGCAGATATGCCTGACTCTTTAACCATTGGGGTTGTATCTCTTGGAGCAGACGGGGCTGCAGTAAGCGTTGATAATTTAGCGTTCAGCGCCACGAGCATTGGCGTGAACAACATTCAATTGACTGAAAAATCAATTAACCTATTTCCCAATCCTGCAGGCAATCAAACCTTCTTAGATTTATCTGCAATTGATGAGCATTTGTCTCAAGGTGTAAAGATTGAAATCATTGATCTTACTGGACGTGTTGTTGAAACCCATCTTTCGGTCAGAAATCGCATGTTCCAATTGAACACTTCGAATTTAGATGCTGGAAAGTACCTCGTTCGAATTTCAAATTCAAACATGAGCATTAGCAAGACTTTGATTAAGCAATAAGAAAACAGATTCCATTAAAAAGGCGGTGAAGTTCACCGCCTTTTTTTATTTAGACAAATCTTGTGATCGCTTATGCGCTTTTCGCTGCAAGCGCTGCTTTCACTTTGCCTTCGATTTCTTCCATTAATTCTGGATTGTCGTCTAACAATTGTTTCACTGCATCGCGACCTTGTCCCAATTTCGTTTCACCGTAAGAGAACCATGAACCTGCTTTTTTCACGATGGCCAAATCAACACCCATGTCAATCAATTCGCCCACTCGGCTAATTCCCTGACCATAGATAATATCGAATTCAGCAGTTCTAAATGGAGGAGCAACTTTGTTTTTCACCACTTTCACTTTGGTGTGATTTCCAATTACATTCTCTCCATCTTTCAACTGAGTTGAACGACGAATATCGATACGAATGGAAGCGTAAAACTTCAATGCATTACCACCCGTTGTGGTTTCAGGGTTACCGAACATAACACCAATCTTTTCACGCAATTGGTTAATGAAGATGCAGCAACATCCGGTCTTGCTAATGGTACCTGTAAGCTTACGCAATGCCTTCGACATTAAACGCGCTTGAACACCTACGTTCGAATCGCCCATCTCTCCTTCAATCTCTGAACGCGGCGTTAACGCAGCCACAGAGTCAATAACAATTAAGTCAATAGCTCCTGAGCGAATCAAGTTATCGGCAATTTCCAAACCTTGCTCACCGTTATCTGGCTGAGAGATTAAAAGATTCTCGGTATCTACACCTAACGCTTCAGCGTAGAATTTATCGAACGCGTGTTCCGCATCGATGATAGCGGCGATACCGCCCATCTTTTGACATTCTGCAATGGCGTGAATGGCTAAGGTTGTTTTACCCGAAGATTCCGGACCGTAAATCTCTACGATTCTTCCTTTTGGAAAACCACCTATTCCCAATGCAAGGTCTAACCCCAACGATCCGCTTGGAATGAATTCCATAGCTTCAACTGCGGTGTCTCCTAATTTCATTACAGCGCCCTTTCCGTAAGTCTTTTCCAACTTATCCATGGTTAATTGAAGGGCTTTCAATTTTTCTTTATTTACTTCTGACATGTTTCTTTAATGTTTAATTGTTTGACAAATTTGTTGTGTGATCTTGTAATGTATTTACGACTTGTTATTTTTTTTCGGATAGAGGTCACGTATGATAAAAAACACCAACAGGTAGAGGAATGAAAATCCGCATGCGAAGACAAATGAATTGTCCTTCGCTGGATTTTCCAACGTACCCTTGTTCTTCATGAATTGGTTGAATAATTCATGAGAAATAAACCAACTTAACCCAAATAAAACTGGAGCTAAACCGAGATAAATGATGTTAAAAATTTTTGTCATAGTTTTCTTGTTTCGACTTAGCGAAATTGCACTAAATTTATTCATACAAAAAGAAAAATATATGCAGTTTATAAGCAAGTTATTCGTAATCGTGTTGATATTGACCACAAGTGTGGCTTCAGCACAGAACAAGAACATCCTGAAGTTGGATATTTCTTCTCCAATCATGCGCACCGCGAATGTCTCTTTCGAACATCAAACGAAAGAAAGATCAAGCTTCGTCATTGGCGCTTTGTATCAAGATCAAAGCGACGGTTTTGCGAGTAGTTACATCACTCGTGCGGCCATTACTCCTGAATTCCGTTATTACATGGGCAAGTACAACGCCCCTGAGGGAATTTATCTTTCCATGTTCGCGCGTTACCAATACATGGAAGCACTCGAACAAATTTACCTTGGTTATGATCCTGTAACCTACATGAACATTTATCAATACAATAAGCGCAACATTAACACCGGTGGTGTTGGTATGTCGTTCGGTTACCAACGGATTTTCCAAGACAGAGTTAGCATCGACGTTAATTTCGGAACCATCTGGAACAGTGGAGATAAGCGCATTTCAACCAACGAACCATTCGTTACCTCGCCGAACGAAGCGTTTCGTCCGTACGTTGGATACTTCGTCCGCACAGGTGTTGCAGTCGGATTTTTGTTCTAAGAAATTTTAGAAAAATCAAGTTTATCGAAGTCGGCTTGCCAATGCAATGCCGACTTTGCTTTTTTAGTAGCTGCTCTATAATCTTTGTAAGAAGCGGAGTTCAAGACTTTTTCAATTCCTTCAGCGATAGATTTAGGAGTCACTTCTGAAACCACTTCACCAACTTCATACTCATTCACTATTCGCGCAGGTTCAACCAAATTGCTTACAAGCACGGGCACTCCAGCATGAATGTAGTCGAACAATTTATTTGGAAGTGAAAGCGTGTAGTTCAAGTGCAAAGGCTTGTCCAATGACACGCCCAAGTGTACACGCTGTGTTAATTTTTTCAATTCGAAATAAGACATACGCGGAAGGACTTTCACTTTTTCTTCCAAATGCAATTCAACAATACGATTCTTAATATTCTCCAGATCTCTTCCCGCACCGACAATCAATAATTGAATTCCTTCCAAATACTGAAAAGCTTCCACCAACTCCATTCCGCCTCGATCAGGATCAATGTACGCGCCTTGAAGGACAACGGTTTTCGTTTCGAACAATTCAATTTGCTCCTCAACCTCTTCGGTTAAAACAGGCATGTTGCGTTGAACAAAGACTTCGCGGTTGTATTTGTTCCGATAAATTTCAGCTATGCTTTCGTTCACTGTAATAAAAACATCTACGAATGGAACACAACGTTCTTCAATGCGCGTCCAAATGGCCTTAACACGCTCTCTTCCTGTTAATCCTTCCGCCTCTGTGAAATACTCATGAGAATCGTAAATGATCTTTGTGTCTCGAAGTTTCTTCATGAAAACCGCTGGCCACAACACATCGAGATCATTCGCCCAAATGACATCGGTTTTATGAAAGAGTAAATAGAAGAACATTCGCAGATTCAGCATGACGTAAAACAGCGGTCCTTTGCTGAAGAATACTCGCAAGCGTTTGGTAGAATAATTACGTTGAAGGGAAATGCTCTCCGACTTTAAAACGCCTACCAATTCTACTTCCCAATTTTTATGTTGAAGGGAATCGCAAATCTTACTTACTCGTTGATCATACGCAAGATCATTCGAGACGAGGACTGCAACTCGCATAGCTTTATGCCATCATGTTGTTTCGAAACTTACGAAGGACTTCCTTCGTGTACAACGGGAAGTCGGCGTTCATCATCCAACCGAAATACCCCGGCTCACGCGTTAACACATCTGCTACCTTCACTCCCTTGTGTTTTCCGAACCCGAACACCATGTCACCCTCTTCGTTGTATTGCAGGTTTCCTATTAAGTCTGCACGTTTTCCATAACTACTCAAGGCTTCAATTTCCTCAATGGTATTCGGAAGCGCACGCTCGTCGTCTTTGTATTTTTCATACATACCCTTGAACACTTCGTAAGTTGCCTGCGTATCTATAAGAGCAGCATGAGCGTTTTCCAAAGTTCCTCCAGTATAATATTTATACGCAGCAGACAAATTGCGCGGTTCTAGTTTGTGAAAAAGAATTTGCACATCTACCGTGTTTCTTCCATCTAACGTGAATGGAATTCCTACACGAAGAAATTCTTCTGCGAGCAATGGAATATCGAACTTGTTGCTGTTGTATCCCGCCAAGTCGCATCCTTCAATGAAGTCATTCAACATAGGCGCACAATCTGAAAACAAGGGCGCACCCTTCACGTCAGCATCATAAATTCCATGAACCATAGAAGATTCAATGGGAATAGGCATTCCTGGATTGATTAAAAACTTGGTGTCTTTAAACTCTGGAATTGTTTCTGTGGCTCCATCTGGCATAACTTTTACAAAAGCTATTTCCACAATGCGATCTTTCGCAACGTCAGTCCCGGTGGTTTCCAGGTCAAGAAAAACCAACGGTCTCTTTAAATGAAGCATGTATTATTCTTATTGAACTTTAACTTTGATGTATTGGTATTTCTCGTATTCAGTGCGATTTGCAGCTGC
>CANGEF010000025.1 GCA_947452685.1 Flavobacteriales bacterium
GCGCTTCTTTTTTTCCAATGTTGAATATCACCGTCGCCGCCTATTTCAAGAATAACTTCTTCTACTTGGTCAGAGAATTTTTTCCAAACTTGAAGAATGCCTTCAATGTTTTTATGGTTATTGTCGAGGTGTGAAAGGTGAAGAAAGGTGTGTTTTGAATTTTTCTTTTCAATCTTGAAATATTCTGTATTCACAACGTTTGGAACAATGACCGAAGGCTTGCTGAATCCGAGTTTACGCATGGCTTGCGCGAGTTGCTGCGTAACAGGAAGAAGAAGGTCCGATTGGTTTGCAACGTAGCGCATGTAACTGCGAATGTGCGTTGGTAAAGGACCTCTTTCATTCGCATGATAGCCCGTCCAGTTGTCTGAAATTACAAATGGAATTTTCCATTTCCGTTTAATGAAAAGTGCTTGCCACCCTTCGGGCCAAACCATATTGAGCTGAACGATGTTCGGCTTATTTGTATTGAAATTGATGTGTTGAATTCCTTTCTTCAATGCTTGAATTCGATTGCGGAAGAGCAGGCCATTGGATGAATAATAAACGCGGACAATGCGGACATTGCTTTCTTCGGTATCTTCAATCGTGAAATTTTCAATTGTATTATTCTTCGATAGATACAGGACGGTCACCTTTGCGAACAGCGCTACAGCCTCGGCGTGACGTTGAACGAAATTGCCAAGAGTAGGGTGGGTTTTGCTCGGAAACCAACTGCTAAGAAAGAGTACATGAAATTTGCTTTTCACCGTTGCAAGATACAAATTCAAAAAAATACTCGGGTCTATTTGTTCAAATAGAATGAATGTGATTATCTTTGCGGCCTCTTAGATGGTGGTTTTAGCTCAGTTGGTTAGAGCATCAGTTTGTGGTTCTGAGGGTCGTGGGTTCGAATCCCATAAGCCACCCCACTAGAAAAAGAAAAGGTCGACATTGTCGACCTTTTTTTGTTTGAGTGAATTTCTTAGTGAATTCCTTTCGAAGCCAAATAGCGCTCTGCATCTAAGGCAGCCATGCAACCTGTTCCCGCAGCGGTAACTGCTTGACGGTAGTTTTTGTCGGCAGCATCTCCTGCTACAAAGACCCCTTCAACATTGGTTTTCGAAGAGCCGGGAGTGTTTAAGATATACCCGGTTTCATCTGTATTGATGAATTCTTTGAAGACGCCTGTATTCGGATTGTGTCCAATTGCCACGAAAAATCCTGTGATGTCAACTGTTCTGCTTTCACCGGTAGCCGAGTTTTTAAATATGGCTCCTTCAACGCCGTCTTTTCCTAAAATATCTTCAGTGGTTGAATTCCAAAGAATTTCAATGTTTGGCGTTTCTAATACGCGGTTTTGCATGGCTCTAGACGCACGCATTTTATCGCTTCGAACAATCATGTATACCTTCTTGCAAAGCTTCGCTAAGTATGTAGCTTCTTCCGCTGCAGTATCTCCAGCACCCACGATGGCAACATCTTGATTGCGGTAGAAGAACCCGTCGCATACCGCGCAAGCACTAACACCACCTCCTAAATTGCGAAGGCGAATTTCATTGTCGAGACCTAACCATTTTGCCGAAGCACCAGTAGCAATTATTACAGCGTCAGCAGAAACAACATGCTTTCCATTGTCTATTTCAACGAAGTGCTTGCTTCCAGAAAAATCAACTTTTGTTACCCAGCCGTTGCGAATATCTGTTCCGAAACGTTTCGCTTGATTTTCCATGTCGGCCATGAGCTCAGGTCCGCGAACTCCTGAAGGATATCCAGGAAAATTATCAACCTCTGTCGTGTCCATTAATTGTCCACCCGGTTGCTGACCTTGGTAAATAACGGGTTTCATGTCAGCACGCGCTGCGTAAATAGCTGCAGTATATCCTGCGGGTCCGCTGCCTATGATGAGGCATTTAATGTGTTCGTTCGCTTCCATAGTTTTCTAATTTTTTTGAGTGGACAAATATAGTGTGAGTGAAGTTTGACAAGGTGTGATTTTACGCACAGGTTATTCAAAAGCTTGCATAAGGAAAGCATCCCACAAAGGATCTTCCGGGGGTGGCGCGGAAATGACTACTGGAGTCTTTTTTACAGGGTGCGTAAATTCAATCTTTCTAGCGTGAAGATGAATACTTGCATTGTCATTGGTTCGCTTACTTCCGTATTTAATGTCGCCTTTAATGGGGCAGCCAAGTTGTGAAAGCGTTGCGCGAATTTGGTGATGTCTTCCTGTCTTTGGATAAACTTCAACAAAAGTGTAATGATCACCTTTTCCAAGAACTTTGTACGTTAATTCAGATTCTTTTCTGTCGTTACCCGGTTCGTTGAAGAAGAAAGACTTGTTTTGCTTTTCATCTTTCCACAAATAATTAATGACATGTCCTTCCATTTTGGGAGGTGCGTCTTGCACTACAGCCCAGTAGGTTTTAAATACATCGCGTGTTTTGAAATCGACCGTAAGTCGCGACAAGGCTTTGCTTGTTTTAGCATAAACAACTACTCCGCTAACGGGTCTGTCTATGCGGTGGACAGTTCCGCAAAACACTTCTCCAGGCTTGTTGTAGGTGTTTTTTAAGTATTGTTTTATGATGTCACTGAGGACTACATCTCCGGTTTTATCACCTTGAACAATATCTGAATTTCGTTTGTTCACGGCAATAATGTGGTTGTCTTCATACAGAATACGAAGATTCTCAAGTGTCGTTACTTCAAGCGGTTTTTTTGGTGCTCGATCCCAAACTTTGGGCGCGTTTTTTTTCATCAATACTGCTCTTTGTCGTTCGGGAAATCTGCACTTCTTACATCGCTCACATATTGCTCAACCGCACCGCGCATTTGTTCACCCATGTTCAAATATTTCCTTAAAAAACGAGGGGTGAATCCTTCGGTAATTCCCAACATATCATGCAACACAAGCACTTGTCCGTCTACATCTCCACCCGCACCAATTCCAATGATCGGAACATGCACTTCTTGTGCAACGCGCTTGGCAAGTGTAGCCGGAATTTTTTCAAGGACAATAGCGAAGCAGCCGCTCTCTGCCAAAAGCTTCGCGTCGTGAATTAAGCGTTCAGCTTCCGCTTCTTCTTTCGCGCGAACTTGGTAAGTTCCAAATTTGTATATGCTTTGAGGCGTTAAGCCCAAGTGTCCCATAACAGGAATACCTGCTGTTAAAATTCGTTTTACGCTTTCTACAATTTCTTCTCCGCCTTCCATTTTTATCGCGTGACCACCCGTTTCTTTCATAATGCGAATAGCAGAGTTCAAGGCCTCTTTCGAATTTCCTTGATAAGAACCAAACGGCATGTCTACAACCACCAACGAGCGCTTGCAAGCGCGAACCACGCTTGCAGCATGATAGATCATTTGATCCAATGTAATGGGAAGAGTAGTCTCATGTCCGGCCATGACATTCGAAGCGGAATCTCCAACTAGAATGACGTCTATTCCAGATTGATCAACGATGAGTGCCATGGAATAATCGTATGCGGTAAGCATCGCAATCTTTTCGCCCTTGTTCTTCATTTCTTGAAGCGTGTGGGTGGTGACTCTTCGAACTTCTTTATTTACTGACATGCGTTTAGTTTTTTTTGAGGGGCAAAAGTGAGGATTATTCTTTTACAAATATTTTTTTCGCTACAATTCCTTTCAGGCTATCTGAAATTTGAATGGCGTAAAGACCTTTGCTAAATGTTGAAACGTCTATTCGTGTTGAACCTTGATTCTGCATGCTTCCCGAATGAACCAATTTTCCTTGAATGTCGAAAATGGAATAAGTCAATCCTCTGAATTGGGCGTCTGCCATGACTTGTATGAAGTCCTGAGCGGGAGAAGGATAAATTTTGAAGACAGATTCTTCTTTCTCATACACATTTACATTCGATTGGAAATGTGCTGTGAATGGTGCTGTGTTCAATGAAATATTTCCGAGCCAAACAGAATCAAGAATATCATTGATCAAACTGCTGTTGTCCCAATAAGCGAACTCATATCCCGGATTTGCAATGGCTTCAATCTTCACTGGAACACCGTCGAAGTACACACCTGTCCAAGGGTATTCAGTAGGCTGAATGGTACTGATGTGAATTTGTCCTGAACCGGCTGGTAAAACATCGAGTGTCACATCTACTTGTTGTGGCAGTGCGAATCTGTTTTGAATGTGATTTCTGACTTGCTCGGTTCTGCACAATAATTCCGATTGGAAGGTCATGTGGTTGTTGTAGAAATTGTCCATTTGTCCGGGAACGTTGTTCGGATCTCCCCAACGTTGAAACTCATTGGGCATCTCTGGCGCATTCAGGTTGAAGTATCTGTTTTCCACGGCAATTAAACGTTCTGAACGATAGTTCGTGTTCATTAAGTCGGCGAAACGATTGATGAAGTAGTTTTTGAATTGTGTGTTTTGTATACTCTTCAACCAGATGTTGATGTATGGATTGTCGGTGCTTTGCCCCGACATGTAATTGATGTGGTCAAACATGCAGTCGGTCCAAGCGTTCGGATTAAGCGCCAATTCCATATCAATGGTTGCAAAACGCCATCTGTTGTTGGTCACATTTGAACGATAGATTTTAATGTTGTTTTGCGGCCAATCGACATTGCCCATCCATGCTTCTGTTATTATATAATCGGCGTAGTAAGTCATGTCGAAATGTTGATCAGCTTCATTCCAATAAGTCGGACTGCCAGGGTTCAGGGCATTGAACGTATTGTATGAATTCCAGAAGTGGTCTGTTGATCCTTGAACCGCGCGCAACACGCTACCATACCAATAACTCAGCGACATAAGTTCTACTGAATCTTTGTTCGCGCCTTCGTTCTCTTTGAACATTTCGGCGTTGTATTTTTCCCGTAGTTCGTAGAGCCCGAAGTATTGTCCGTTTATGTACACAGTGGCCGGTCTGTATGCGCTGTAATACGCATTGGCGCCGCGACACATGAGTTCAGCTTGACAAGCTTCTTTGTAGGGAAGGGTCAAATATTGGTTGCTTCCGTTACGCAAATAGAATTCAGAATACTTGTTTCTATTTGGTCTTCCTGGAATGATAATCTCATTTACCGAACCACCCCCCAAAACGCTATGATTCAATTCCAAACGGAATGAGTGTTGCGGCTGCGAGCGGCTTCCGCCAGCCCCACCGTCGATTTGCATTCCAGTGTTTTGAGAGAAAACCAAGGGGTGACTTGGAATAGAATCGAAATAATCGATGTGTGCATTGCGCATCCAGTCTTGATCCCAATGATCGAAGATCCCGTCATTTCCATACAAATTCGCATTGTCTGTTGTAATGGAAAGAATAGGAGTGGTGTGACTCAGGTTGAAAAGGAAAGAAGCGGAAGTTACATTACTTGGAATGTAATTGGGTTTGAAGGCCCGTGCGCGCAAGACTTTCGATTGGAAAAAATAAATTGGCGTTCCGGTGTATACCGGAGAATTAAATCCCGGTTCACTTCCGTCTGTGGTATAGCGAATGGTGGAGGGAGCGGTATTTAAATCAAGCACGGAAACGCTGAAAGGCGTTGCGTAGATTCCTGGATTGTGATCGAACAACGGAGCAATGGCGTATCCTAATGCAGGCGCCTGGCTGTTGCTTGCTTGCGGTGTTGGCGTTGCGAAAAGCGAGTTCGAAGTTGAACCATTCGGATATCGACCAACACTCATGTCAATCGCGTGGCAATTCACTACCAAACTATTTTCTAAAACCTGCGCTGGGTTGAATAAAAACAGGGTGTCGCCACTTCCAGAGATTTTAAAACTTGTATGAAATTGGGATCCTGTATTTGGAAGGAAGTTGTATGTCATTGCCGCATCTGGCGTGTTCTTCATTGCAATTTCAATGTAGGTGTAATTCACGGCATCGGTTGCAGCGATATTGAATCCAAGCGAATTTATTGGACCAGCAGAAAGACCCGCTGCTGTCAATTCCACCGCGGGAATAAGCATTTGGTTTCTTGCGCTCCAATACCAATTGCCGTATGGAGCAGGATAGTCAGTGGTGCCGTTTTGAATGGTGCCTGTTCCAATGGTTAAACCGTTCAATTTCATGTTTGGACGTTGAAAGGCCAAGGTGCCTAATGTTGCTGAGCAAGAGGCTTCACTTCCATCGTTGAAGGTGTAGGTTGTGGAACCATAAGAAGTAGGGCTTTGCAAGAAAGAAGAATTGGTAATGTAACCGGTATTGCTCCAAGAGCATACGTTAACAGCTATGCTTGAAACACCGTCCCACTGAAAGGGAGTTGTGAAATTGTGGGTGTTCCAGCCAACAACTGGTGTGAATGACCCCGTATTAATGGTTGTTGTGAAGGGCGCTGTCGCAAAACGGTTTTTTTCACTGCAAAAAACAATGAGGAATTCACCGGGGTTTAAGTTGTAGTGTGGAAAGGTCCATTCGGTTGGGGTGGTTGAGTTGTCTGTTAAGGAATAGCCGAATAAGTCAACGACCGAAGACCCCGCATTGTACAATTCAATCCAGTCTTGGTATTCCCCATCCTCGTCTGTAACGGTGTGATAGTTCTTGTTGCTACCTTCATTTATCACCACTTGCGACGAAATGAAATTTGAAAAAAGAATTGCAGAAAAGAGAAAAGCTAGTTTTTTCATTTTATAAAGGTACTAATTCTGTTTGGCTTTGATTTTTTGAAGCTCTATGGCAATTGCCTCTTCCACTAAGGGTTCCATAATAAGGTAGCCATTAACATTCGGATGCACGCCATCTTCTCCGAGTTCAAGGCGCAATCCGTTGCGGCTATCTTTCATGGGTGTATGAAAATCTACGAAAGTAACATCGTGTGTTTCCGCGTAAAATCGAAGGGCTTTGTTTAGTTCAATGATTTTTTCTGCGGGTTCTTTCCCGGGGCTCCAAGGATAGTCGAAAACAGGAAGTACCGAACACAAGACAACCGCAATGTCGTTGGTCTTCGCTAAATCAATCATTGAAAAAATGTTGTCTTCAATCATATCAAGCGAAACATTCCCTGTATTTCCCGCGATGTCGTTGGTTCCGCCCAGAAATACAACCACTTTCGGATGAAGGTTTACCACATCTGCACGAAAACGAAGGAGCATTTGAGAAGTGGTTTGTCCGCCAATTCCTCTGTTCACATAGGGTTTTTCGACAAAAAAATCGGGGTGAACATTTTTCCAGAATTCGGTTATGGAATTTCCCATGAAGACTATGCGGTCTTCATTTTCTGTGGGGTTTTCAAGCATAGTATTGGCTTTTCTGTAGTAATTCAGATTTGCAAAATCTTGGGCACTCAAGGCGCTGTTTAACGCTACGAGTAGGCAAAGTGAAAGTATTCTTCTCGTCATAAGTTACCCTCAAATTTAGACCACACTTTGCGTAATCCATTGTCCTTCGTTGATAATTTTGAAATTCAGGGTTCGAGGCAAGGAAGTTTGGCGTTTTCTTCGAAGAAAATTAAGAGATATGTCGGCTTTTGAAATTGTAGGTGGAAACGCCTTGAAAGGAACTGTTATTCCTCAAGGTGCGAAGAATGAGGCTTTGCAGATAATATCTGCTGTTCTGCTCACGGCAGAGCCCGTTATTATTCGCAATATTCCTGAAATTATTGATGTGTTGAAGTTAATAGACTTGCTTCAAGACATTGGTGTAAAGGTGGAAAAGTTGGCGAAAGGCGAATTCAAATTCGTTGCCGATGATGTTAATCTGGACTATTTAACAACAGAAGATTACAAGAAGAAGGCTGCTGCTTTGCGCGGATCTATTATGCTAGTAGGACCCATGCTTGGAAGATTCGGACAAGGTTACATACCTAAGCCAGGCGGAGATAAAATTGGTCGCAGACGTTTAGACACACACTTCACGGGCTTTCAAAATTTGGGTGCAACATTCGTTTACGATGCCGTTAACCATTTTTACTCGGTAACTTCAAACCGCTTGAAAGGCGCTTACATGCTGCTCGACGAAGCTTCTGTGACCGGAACTGCGAACATTGTCATGGCCGCTGCCTTGGCTGAAGGAACGACTTCCATTTACAACGCTGCATGCGAACCGTATTTGCAGCAGCTGTGCAAGATGATCAACCGCATGGGTGGAAAGATTTCGGGCATTGGTTCGAATCTACTGATTATTGAAGGGGTTGAAAAATTGGGCGGAACCGAACACAGATGTCTTCCAGATATGATTGAAATTGGGTCTTTCATTGGAATGGCTGCTATGACGAAGGGAGACATTACGATTAAAGACGTTTCATACAACGACTTGGGAATTATTCCTGAAATGTTCCGTCGCATGGGCATTCAAGTGGATTTGGTGAATGGCGATGACCTTCACATTCCAGCGCAAGATTCATATGAGATAGATACGTTCATTGATGGTTCAATCATGACCATTAGCGATGCGCCTTGGCCAGGGTTCACGCCAGATTTGATTTCTATTGCTTTAGTTACAGCAACACAAGCAAGAGGCTCAGTGCTTATTCATCAAAAGATGTTCGAGAGTCGTTTGTTCTTTGTAGATAAGTTGATTGATATGGGTGCGCAGATAATTTTATGCGATCCGCATAGAGCTACTGTTATTGGTCTAGATCGCAAGTCTACGCTTAAAGGTGTAACCATGTCTTCTCCGGATATTCGTGCAGGGGTTTCCTTGTTAATCGCGGCATTGAGCGCGAAAGGAAAGTCTACCATTCAAAACATTGAGCAGATCGATCGCGGTTACCAAGACATTGAAGCACGCTTGCAAGCATTGGGTGCTGATATTAAGCGCGTCTAAACTCTTTGGCAAGAACTTTGGCTTGTGAGGGGAATACTGTTTTATATTTGAAATGAATTCCATAACTATGAAAAAAAATCTTATCCCTTTCACCTTGCTACTTGTGGTAGCTGTGATGTTCGGTTTTACTTCGGTAAAAACTAAAAACGTAAAAAGCTCAACAGCCAAAATTGGTTTGGAAATCGGCGACGAAGCTCCAAACATTGTAATGAAAGGAGTGGATGGAAAGGACTTGAAACTTTCTTCATTAAGAGGCAAAATGGTGTTGATTGATTTTTGGGCTTCCTGGTGCGGACCGTGCCGCAGAGAGAATCCGAATGTTGTGGCGGCATATGAAAAATACGGCAAGGCGAAATTCAAAACGGCAAAAGGATTCGAAATCTTCTCGGTAAGTTTCGATCAGAATGAAACGGCTTGGAAAGAAGCCATTGCTAAAGATGGATTGTTGTGGAAGAATCACGTGTGTGATATGAAAGGTTGGGCGAATGCTGCCGGACAGTTGTACGGAATTTCTAGCATCCCTTCTAGTGTGTTAATTGATGAGAATGGAATTATTGTGGCGAAGAACCTTCGCGGTCCAGCTTTAGACATGGAATTGGACAAGTATGTAGCTTCGTTCAATTGATCTGATTATATAAGTTATCTTTGCGGGCCGAATACATTCGGCCCGTTTTGTTTTCTGACAGCCTGTCGCTCTTTTTGGCTTGGCTCAACGATTGTAAAATGGGGTTTACATAAAATTTTAGGCTATGACAGAAGAATTGAATGACAATCAGTCACAAGAATTGGAAAACAACGAGGTGAATGAAACACCAACGGAAGAGACCACGACTGAACCTACTGCTGAAACAGTGACAGAGCCTTCAGCAGAGGATTTAGTTGCAGAGTGGAAAGATAAATACGTGCGTTTGACGGCAGACTTCGAGAATTTCAGAAGACAAAGAAATCTAGAGCGAATTGAATTGCTGAAGAACGCTTCAAAGGATGTTATTGTTGGATTACTTCCTGTTCTTGATGTGTTCGAATTGGCCATGAAAGCGAATGAGACCAGCGAGGATATTCAGGCGGTGAAAGAAGGCTTTTCTTTGATTTACGGAAAACTAGTCGGCGAATTGGAGAAGAAAGGATTGAAGCCGATGGAAAGCACGGGCCTTCCATTCAACGTAGATTTTCATGAGGCCATTACGGAATTCCCTGCACCAACCGAAGAGCAGAAGAATACAGTGATAGACACCATGGAAAAGGGGTATTTGTTAAATGAGAATGTAATACGCTACGCCAAAGTAGTGGTAGGAAAATAATTATGGCTAAAAGAGATTATTACGACGTTTTAGGTATTTCCAAAAGTGCGAGCGAGGCAGATATTAAAAAGGCCTATCGCAAATTGGCGATTCAATTTCACCCCGATAAAAATCCTGACGACAGTTCTGCTGAAGAGAAATTCAAGGAGGCTGCCGAGGCTTACGAGGTGTTAAGTGATAATCAAAAGCGTCAGCGCTACGATCAATTCGGTCATGCTGGAATGGGCGGTGGTGGCGGTGGTCAGAGCTACGGTGGTGGAATGAATATGGACGATATCTTCTCTCAATTTGGAGATATCTTCGGAGGATTTGGTGGTGGTGGTGGAAGTAGATCAAGTTCAAGAAGAGTGAAGGGCAGTAACCTGCGCATTCGTGTTAAATTGAATTTGGAAGAGATAGCCTTTGGAACCACCAAGAAAATTAAGGTGTTCAAAATGGCGAACGCCGATGGCGTGACTTACGATACCTGCTCAACGTGCGGAGGATCTGGTCAGATTCGTCGCGTGCAACAAACCATTCTTGGAGCCATGCAAACAGCAAGCACGTGTAACGCTTGTAACGGTGCAGGAAAGTCTATCAAAGATCGTCCGAAAGATGCCGATGCATACGGACAAGTTCGCAAGGAAGAAACGGTAGAAATAAAAATTCCAGCAGGTGTAGGTGAAGGAATGACCTTGAATGTTTCTGGAAAAGGAAATGCAGGTCCCTTCGGTGGAGTACCCGGAGATTTATTGGTTCAGATTGAAGAAGAAGAACACACTGAGTTGAAGCGCGACGGGGTTCACTTGTATTACGATTTGTATTTGAATTTCGTAGATGCCGCAATGGGTGCAAGTATTGAAGTGCCTTTGGTGAAGGGTAAAGCTCAAATTAAGATTGAACCCGGAACACAAGCTGGAAAAATACTTCGTTTGAAAGGAAAGGGTGTTCCAGATGTAAACGGTTACGGTACAGGAGACTTAATGGTGAACATCAATGTTTGGACACCACAAAAACTTTCTTCAGAAGAAAAAGAAATGTTAACGAAGCTTCGCGAATCGGAAAATTTCAAGCCGAATCCTTCAGCGAAAGACAAGAGCTTTTTCCAACGTGTAAAAGAAATGTTTCAGTAATTAGGCAATGGAGCAGGAAGAAGAGAAAACTGAGTTTGCACGCTACTTCCTGCAAATAGCCTATGATGGAACGAATTATCACGGGTGGCAAAGACAACCGAATGCTCATTCGGTTCAGGAAGAAATAGAGAAAGCCCTCTGCAAAATATTACGTTTGCCGAAGGTGGTTACACTCGGCTGCGGTCGCACCGATACGGGTGTTCACGCCAGCGATTTTTACCTTCACTTCGTTCCTGAAATTCATGAGTTGAATGAAGAGGAGACATTGTTCCGATTGCAACAGGTGTTGCCGAAAGACATTGCGGCCTACAAACTTTTTAAAGTAAACCATCGAGCACATGCGCGATTCGATGCGAATGAGCGTTCGTACGAGTATCGCATTGCGAAGAAGAAAGATCCCTTTCAACGAAATTACACTTATTTCTACGGAAAAGAATTAAATGTAGTGGCTATGAACAACGCCGCGCAATTCATGTTAGGTTCTCATGATTTTGCTTGTTTCTGTAAGTCGGGCGGAGGCCAGATGACTACCATGTGCGATGTGCGTGAAGCCAGATGGGAAGAGAAGGAAAGCCTTCTAATTTTTCACATTACGGCCGATAGGTTTCTTCGGAATATGGTACGTGCTGTTGTGGGAACTCTGCTCCAAGTGGGAAGAGGTGAGATGAGCTTGGAAGAATTTCAAGAAGTGTTGAAAAGCAAATCAAGAAACGAAGCAGGAGAAAGTGTTCGTCCGAATGGACTGTTTTTAACTCGAGTTATTTATCCGGAATCTAGTTTCCGAACAAACTAAAATATGGCATCAGGTAAGGCGTTTGATTGGAAAATATTTGGAAGACTCTACAGCTACAGTAAGCCTTATCGGGGTGGATTTGCAATAACCTTGTTGTTGGTTTTGGTGCTTTCAGGACTCACTGTTGTGCGTCCGGAACAAATGCGGAACATGTTAGATGTTGCGGTGCCGGGTGGAGACACTAAGCAAATATTGAATGTGGCCATTTGGTTTTTTGTGGTGCTAGCCGTAGAAATAATTCTTCAATACATTCAAACGCTTTCAGCCAACAGCGTTGCACAGAGTATTACCTTGGATATGCGTGAAAAAGCCTATGCACAGGTTATTCGATATAAACTGAATTACTTCGATAAGACACCGGTTGGACAATTGGTAACCCGCCACATTGGAGACATTGACGGTATTGCGGAAGTGTTCAGTGTTGGTCTTTTAGATATCATTCGAGATACGCTGAAATTGCTCGTAATCGTAGGGTTCATGTTTTTTCTCGATTGGAAGTTGACACTAATAGTCATGATTCCCATTCCTATTTTACTTTGGTCTACGCGCTTGTTTCAACAAGCGGTGAAGAAATCGTTTCAAGATGTTCGAAATGAAGTGGCGCGCATGAACGTGTTCGTGCAAGAGCATGTCACAGGAATGAACATCGTTCAGTTTTTCAATCGTCAGAAAATAGAAAACGAAAAGTTTGTAGAGATTAATGCACAGCAGCGCGATGCCCACATTCGCGGTATCTGGGCGTATTCAGTGTTCTTTCCTGTGGTGGAAATTCTCTCTGCACTTTCAGTTTCCTTATTGTTGTGGTGGGGAGTGAAGTCAAGTCTGAATTTGGAAATGTCTCCGGGATTGATCCTTGAATTCAGCACATTCATAGCCATGATGTACAGACCCATTCGTCAAATGGCAGACAACTTCAATGTGCTTCAAATGGGTGTGGTGAATGCCGAACGTGTATTCAAATTAATGGATGAAGATCATTCAGAAGAAGATGCGGTTCAGGAAGAAATGAAGGATGTCAATGGAAGAATTGAATTCCGAAATGTGAGTTTTCAGTATGTGGAAAATCAACCGGTGTTGACCAATTTCAATATGATTATTGAAGCTGGGAAAAGCGCGGCCATTGTGGGTTCTACGGGTTCTGGAAAGTCGACTTTGATTTCTTTGTTGAACCGATTCTACGAAATAAACGGCGGTGAAATTTTTATAGACGACGTTGAACTTTCGAAATTGCCTTTGGTTTCTCTTCGGAAAACAATTGGCGTGGTTCTTCAAGATGTTTTTCTTTTCAGCGATTCCATTCGGAACAATTTAACCTTATACAATTCGGAAATTTCTGATGCGCGAATGATTGAAGCAGCGAAGATGGTGGGTGCGCATGAATTCATTCTAGCGCTTCCGGGTGGATACGATTTCGATGTGAAGGAACGAGGAACGTTGTTGAGCACAGGACAAAGACAGTTACTTGCGTTTGTGCGTGTTTTCCTACAAGATCCGAAAATTGTAATTCTCGATGAAGCTACCTCAAGTATCGATACCGAGTCTGAGTTGTTGATTCAGCGCGCTACAGAGCTCCTTACAAAAGATAGAACTTCTATTGTTATCGCGCACAGGCTTTCAACCATTCAGCAGGCCGATGTGATTTTTGTGTTGGAAAAGGGAGAGATCATTGAGCAAGGAAGTCACCAAGAACTCATGAATATGAGCGGTCATTATCGTAACTTAGTGGAACTTCAATACAAAAAATAATGACCCACGCAGAGCACATTGTAGAGTTCATGTTTGTGAATGACGCCTTCAGTCAATGGATGGGAATGGAGCGTTTACGTATCGCTCCTGGAATTTGCGATTTGCGCATGACGGTTCGCGGCGAAATGCTAAACGGATTTTCTATTGCACACGGAGGAATAACTTATTCGCTTGCAGACACAGCGCTTGCCTTTGCTAGCAATGCACACGGATTGAAATGCTATTCAGTGGAGACGTCTATTTCTCATGTGAAGCCAGTGGTTGAAGGAGATGTTCTTACAACGGTGGTGGAAGAGAAAAGTTTATCGAAGCGCATTGGCGTTTATCACATCACTGTTTTCAATCAGAACAACGAAGCTGTGGCCTTTTTCAAGGGGACTGTTCACAGGTCTGAAAAATCTTGGGAAATCGCATAATTTTCAAGGACTTTCTTTCTTAAATCGTAAATTTGTCCCATGCAAGAAAATACGCGCGTGGGCAAGGTTTCCCACCTGTTAGAAAAATTATCTGAATCTGCAACATTAGCCATGGCTCGCATGGGACGTGAATTAGCAGCAGAGGGGAAACCGGTGGTGAACCTTTCTATAGGTGAACCCGATTTCAATACACCTGATTTCATTAAAGATGCGGCTATTGCGGCTATACATGCAAACGTAACGCATTACCCGCCAGTGAATGGATTTCTGGAATTGCGTCAGGCGATTTCAAATAAATTTAAACGCGACAATGGTCTAACGTATTCACCAGAGCAAGTGGTGGTGAGCACCGGAGCAAAACAGAGTTTAGCGAATGTGATTTTAGCCTTGGTGAATCCGGGCGACGAGGTAATTATGCCAAGTCCGTATTGGGTAAGCTACGCTGAATTGGTGAAGATGGCTGGCGGAACCGTTGTTGAGCTGCACGCAGGAATTGAAAGCAATTTCAAAATCACTGCGGAAAGTCTGAGCAACGCCATTAACGATAAAACGAAGTTGATCATTTACAGTTCTCCTTGCAACCCAACAGGTTCTGTTTACAGCAAGGAAGAGCTTGAAGGGTTAAGCAAAGTGATTCTTCAGCACGAAGGTGTGTATGTGATTAGCGATGAGATTTATGAGTTAATCAATTTTGTGGGAAAGACATACTCCATTGGCGCTTGCGAAGGCATGTTGGACCGCACCATTACAGTAAACGGTGTGTCGAAAGCATTCGCCATGACGGGATGGAGATTGGGATACATTGGAGCGCCAATATGGATTGCGCAAGCGTGTAACAAGATGCAAGGTCAAATTACAAGCGGCGCGAACACCATTGCGCAAATGGCTGCGAAGGCTGCGTTGGAAGCTGATCCGTCTGTTGTGAACGAAATGATTGCAGTGTTCAAGACGCGCAGAGATCGTGTTTACGAAGGCCTTTCGGAAATCCCTGGATTGAAAATTAATTTACCTGAAGCCGCATTTTATTTTTACATAGATGTGACGGCCTTCTTCAACACAACAGACGGTGAAACCGTTGTGAAGAGTTCTGAAGATATGGCCATGTACTTGCTGCGTAAAGTATATGTTGCAACGGTTGCTGGAGATGCCTTCGGCGATTCGAACTGCATTCGCATTTCATATGCCACCTCAGAAGAAAATTTAGATCAAGCCGTTTCAAGAATGGCTCAAGCCTTATCCGAATTAAAACCGTTGTAAATTGAATAAAGATTCTGTTCATTCATTTTTCAGCTCATTGTCTAGCAAGACCATCTTGGTTGTAGGCGATGTTATGATAGACGCCTATTTATGGGGAAAGGTGGAGCGCATTTCTCCGGAAGCTCCTGTGCCTGTGGTGCACATTCAGAAAAAAGAGAATCGCCTTGGCGGTGCCGCGAATGTGGCGTTGAATGTAAACAGTTTGGGTGCGAAAGCCATTATGTGCTCAGTGGTTGGCGATGGGTCGAAGGGAGATATTTTCCGCAAGACCGCAAAAGATTTGGGTTTTAGTACCGAAGGAATAATAGATTCAACAGAGCGCATGACAACGGTGAAAACTCGAGTTATTTCAGGCGGACATCACATAGTTCGCATCGACGATGAAATTACCTGGCCCCTTTCAGCTACAGATGAACGGAATCTCTTGGATTGCATAGATCAGATTTTAAGCAGACAAAAAGTAGACGCCATTGTTTTCGAAGATTACGATAAAGGAGTTCTCACCGAAAGAGTCATTGAATACGTTATTTCGAAGGCGAAATCCTTAAACATTCCTGTAAGCGTGGATCCGAAGTTGAAGAATTTCAATTTGTACAAAGGCTGTTCTCTATTCAAACCCAACTTGAAAGAGTTGAAGGAAGGAATGAAGGTGGAGTTCGCAGCGGACGACACCTCTGCTATAGAGCAGTCGCTGGTGAACTTAAGAAACCAATTGAACGCTGAAGGCGTTATGGTTACACGTTCTGAACATGGCGTTACGTCATTCGACGGAACGAGTTATTCAACACACGCAGCGCACAAACGCGAAATTGTGGATGTGTCCGGTGCGGGAGATACCGTTATTGCAGTAGCAACGTTGGCATTGGCTTCGAATTGGAACCTCGCAGACATTGCCGAGATTGCCAATCTTGCAGGTGGATTGGTGTGCGAGAAGGTGGGTGTAGTGCCCATAGATAAAGAATTATTAAAGTTGGAAGCAGAGCGAATTGCTGTTTCAGTTTGAACAAAATCGATGGAAATCGAATTCATGTAAGTATGGAAACAGTTAAGCCCTACAATCAAGGTGGAAAGAAGGAAGAGGTTGAGCAAATGTTCGATCAAATTGCGCACAGCTATGATTTTCTGAATCACTTCTTCTCACTGGGAATCGATATCATCTGGCGCAAACGTGCCATTCGAATTTTAAAGAAATACCATCCGAAGAAAGTACTCGATGTCGCTACGGGAACAGCCGATTTCGCGCTTCAGGCCGTGAAGTCGAAGTTGAATGCTTCGTCAATTGTTGGCGTAGATATTTCAGAGGGAATGTTGGAAGTGGGAAGGAAGAAGGTGAAGGAAAGAGGCTTCGAACAAATCATAGAATTAAGAAAGGGCGATTCTGAAAATCTTCCGTTTGAAGATCACAGTTTCGACGCTTATACTGTTGCTTTCGGTGTTAGAAATTTTGAAAATTTAGAACAAGGCATGCGCGAAATGTTGCGCGTGTTGCGTCCGAATGGAGTAGGTGTAGTTTTAGAATTTTCTCGTCCGAAACATTTCCCCATTAAACAATTGTTCGGATTTTATTTCAGATTCATTATGCCAACATTGGGCAAGTGGGTTTCGAAAGACAGTCGAGCGTATGAATACTTACCCGAATCAGTGGCGCAATTTCCTTCCGGAAAAGATTTTTTAGCTGTTATGGAAAAGGTCGGATACAAGCGTGTTCGTTGTATTCCATTAAGCGGTGGTATTGCAAGTATTTACATTGGTGAAAAGTGAAAATAGAAATTCTTCCTTCGGAAATTAGTGGAGTTGTTTCCGCACCGGCTTCGAAGAGCATTGCGCAACGCTACGTAGCTGCCGCTTTGCTTGCTGCCGGAGAAACAACCATTCGTCATTATCCGAATTCAGAAGATCCATTTCATGCTAGAAAACTAGCTGAAGCTTTGGGCGCGATTGTTCAGCTTTCAAAAAACACATTGACCATTAAAGGCGGATTTCCCGCCAATGAAATTCACGACATTCGCACACCGCAAAAAAATCTTTTTGCTGGAGAATCCGGTTTCGCTTCGCGCTTGTTTGTTCCGATAGCAGCTCTTCACAACAGTGAAAAAGTGCTCAATGGAACGGGCACTTTATTGAACAGACCTTTCTTCGAATTTGATTCGTATTTGAATCCGTTTGGCGTAACCGTTTCGACCAACGAAGGGAAACTGCCGTTGACTTTTTCAGGACAGTTAACAGCGGGAAAGGCTGAATTATCTGCCGCAAATTCTTCTCAGTTTCTTTCAGGAATGCTCATGGCTTTGCCCCGCTGCACGGGTGATTCAGAACTGATCATCACAGAATTGAATAGTAAGCCCTACATTGATTTAACCCTTGCGGTGATGAAAATGTTTGGTGTTGCAGTGAAGGAAGAGAGTGGAACCTATTTCATTAAAGGATCTCAGAAATACAAGCCGCAAGATGTGTCGGTCGATGGCGATTGGAGTGGCGCTGTGCCTTTGCTTATCGCAGGCGCATTAACCGCTACCGAAGGTTTGTTGGTGAAGAATTTAAACACGCGTCTTCCACAAGCAGATCAGGCTATTTTGGAAGTTTTCGATTTAGCGAAAGTGAAATACACGCAGAACGAAAACAGTGTGAAGGTTTTCGCAAGCACCATTCAGGCTTTCGATTTCGATGCCACACATTGTCCAGATTTATTCCCTTGTCTTGCGGTGCTGGCCTCCTTCGGAAACGGAGTTTCAACCTTGAAAGGCGCAAAGCGACTAGCAGTTAAAGAAAGCAATCGCGCAACGGCTATTGTTGAAGAATTTGCGAAGTCAGGGATTCGTGTAATTGTTCGCGGCGATGATATGATGATTTACCCTGGCCATGCCCGTCCTGCCGTGTGGAACGTTCACAAAGATCACCGCATGGTTATGGCTGGTGCGCTTTTCGGAATAGCAGGTGCCAAGACCGTGTTGCAAAATCCAGAAGTAATATCGAAGTCGTATCCCGACTTTTTCAAAGACATTCAATCGATTGGAGCGAAGATGAAATAGCTCTTTACCAATTGAGAAGTATATTCGCACTCAAATCTATTTCGTATGAAATTTACGGCTGAACAAATTGCCGGTATGTTGGAAGGAACGGTTGAAGGAAATTCTTCAGCAGAAGTTTCAGGGCTTTCTAAAATTGAAGAAGGTAAATCGGGAACGCTAACCTTTCTGGCCAATCCGAAATACATTTCTCACATTTATTCTACAGGTGCAAGTGTTGCTATTGTTTCAAACGCTTTCGTTGCTGAACAAGCCTTGCCTGAAACCCTTACGCTTATTCGGGTGGCAGACGCCTACGGAAGTTTCGCGAAGTTGCTAGAGGCTTATAGCCAATTTAAAAGACCACGTCCGGGTGTTCACGCATCTGCTGTTATTGATGCTTCAGTTGTCATTGGTGAAAACGTACACATTGGAGCAGGTGTGGTGATTGAAGCCGGAGCTTCCA
>CANGEF010000026.1 GCA_947452685.1 Flavobacteriales bacterium
ATAAGCAATGAATTAATATTCTCTAAATTCGAAAGACAAATAAGTTCATTCATACTCGCATAGTCACGTAAGTTACCTTGAAGACTTGGGTTGCGATCTCTCCATTCGCGAGCGGTAATTCCAAATAGTGCGACATTCAATAAATCAGCCTCATTAGCATAAATAGCATTCACTTGATCTTTGCTAAGCAATTTTGGAACAATGAAATCTTTGATTGCTTGCGTGTGAATGTGATAATTGATTTTTGCTAACTCCCTTCTTACGGACCAATTGATTTCCTTTTCCTCAATTTTCTTCAATCGTTGAAATTCCTGTATGAGGTAGACTTTGAATTCAGGACTGATCCACATTGCAAATTCAAGTGCAATGTCCTTGTGCGCATAGGTGCCGCCATATCTTCCCGATTTAGAAACTATTCCAATTCCATTAAACTTGCTGGAGTATTCCTTGACACTCAACTTGAAATTGTTCAACCCCGATTTCATTTTAACTATGGCGAATTCGCCATAATTAAAAGTAGGGTTATTCACCATTTCCCAAATTCCAAGAAATTCAAGGGTGTTTCTATTACGCATCCAATCCGAAACAAAGAACTGTCCGTCCTTAGCACTAAGCATGTCGGTGATGCAGATGTAATCTTCGTTGTGGATTTTAACCAATCGCAACTCTGTTTCCCTCACGAATATTTTAGCCATATTTTTTAGCCACAAAGTTGAATTGGCCAATTGGCATAAACACTAATTTTTATATGCAGTTTATATGCAGTTTATTCTTCAATCCGAAGGATTGATCACCGCAGGTGATTGATTGCTTGCAATTGATCTATGAAGAAGATTGGTTCTACTGCGTAATTAAAATCGTCGAAGACATTCGCGTAGCATTCGCCAAAGGCATTCGTACGAAGTACATTCTTGTTTGTTCCCACTGAAGGTTCGGGGAAATACTCAAGAAACAAAAAAGCCGCTCGAAAGCGGCTTCCCTGTTGTTTAGGTAATTATTCCAGAGGAAAGATTCACTTCGTTAAAGATTCTTGCGAAAGGTTCACTGCGTGAAAGCTCCAAGGGAAAAGCGATTTAAGCAATGCTTAATTTTTTCTCTAAATCTTCAAGATATTTTCTGAAGTGTTTGTCGGTTTCTTGTAAGTTGTTCACGGTGCGACAAGCGTGCAATACCGTTGCGTGGTCTTTTCCGCCGCAATGAGCACCAATACTTGCCAAACTGCTCTTCGTCATCTTCTTCGCGAAATACATCGCAATCTGACGAGCTTGAACAATCTCGCGCTTACGTGTCTTGCTCTTCAACAACTCAATAGGTAAGTCGAAGTAATCGCAAACAACTTTCTGAATGTAATCAATGCTAACCTCACGAGCCGTGTTCTTCACGAACTTATCAATCATCTGCTTCGCAAGATCAAGCGTAATCGCTTTCTTGTTCAATGAAGATTGAGCAATCAAGGAAATCAATGCGCCTTCAAGTTCACGAATGTTGGTGGTGATGCTGTAAGCCAAGTACTCAACAACTTCGTCTGGAAGATCAATTCCGTCTGCATACATCTTCTTGCGAAGAATAGCAATACGCGTTTCCAAAGATGGACATTGCAAATCTGCACTCAATCCCCACTTGAAGCGAGACAACAAGCGTTGCTCCATGCCTTGCAACTCAACCGGAGGCTTGTCACTTGTTAAAATGATTTGCTTACCCGTTTGGTGAAGGTGGTTGAAGATGTGGAAGAATACATCTTGCGTCTTCTCTTTTCCAGCGAAGAAATGAACGTCGTCTATGATTAACACATCCATCATCTGATAGAAGTGCGAAAAGTCGTTGATTGTTCCGTTCTTAACAGCGTCAATGAATTGGTGCGTAAACGTTTCACTGTTTACATACAATACTGTTTTTTCTGGATACTTGTTCTTAATCTCTAATCCAATAGCGTGAGCCAAGTGAGACTTACCGTATCCTGTGCTTCCGTAAATTAACAACGGATTGAATGCTGTTCCGCCTGGCTTGTTAGCAACCGCATATCCAGCGCTGCGAGCCAAACGGTTGCAATCACCTTCAACGAAATTTTCAAATGAATAATTCGGATTCAAATTCGAATCGATATTCAATTTGCGAAGACCAGGAATGATAAACGGATTCTTAATTGGAACATCGCCAAGATCCAAAGGCATTGCAACAGGTGCATTCTTAACGGCCTTGCGATTGCTGGTTGGAACTTTAATGGTGTAAGGAGCGTTCGAAGCCTGATTGTTTTCCATGATGATGGAATATTCCAATCTTCCTTCAGTACCTAATTCTTTGCGAATGATCTTTTTCAAAAGAGTCACATAGTGCTCTTCCAACCACTCGTAGAAAAACTGTGAAGGGACTTGAATCGTTAAAACTTTGTTTTCAAGTTTAACGGGTTTAATCGGTTCGAACCAAGTTTTGAATCCTTGCGGACTTACATTGTCTTTGATGATATTTAAACAATTCTGCCAAACTTGATTGAAATCATTAGTCATAGTACTACTGCGTATAAAAGGTGTTAATCGTCTGTTTAGGTGCCGGTAAACAACAAATATGCTTCGTGTTTCTCGGACTACAAAAGAAATGTAAAAAAAGTGAAAAAAAAACTCAATTACCCCTTGACTTATGAGAATTTTTGACGTATCAATTTAAGCCCTTTGTTCGAAAGATTGTTCAAAGATTTTGAGAATGAAAATCATAGCAAGACAATTCAATAATTTCTTTGTGGCTATGAAAATTCAAGATCGCGTCTTCCATTCCAAATTTACTGTAAGATATTCAGAAACCGACCGCATGGGCTATTTGTATTACGGTCATTATGCTGCATATTTCGAAGTGGCTAGGGTAGAGGCGTTACGCGAATTAGGTGTCGTGTACAAGCAACTCGAAGACGAAGGAATTCTTCTTCCGGTTAGAACCTTCAACATACATTATAAAGCTCCTGCGCATTACGACGATCTTGTTGAAATTCAAACGCGCATTACACAGTTCAGTGGCACACGAATTTTATTTCATTTTGAATCATTCCGCAACGACACGTTGTTGAATACTGCAGAAGTGGAGTTGGTGTTTGTAGACAAGAACACAGGCAGACCTTGCAAAGCCCCTGAACACATTGTTCGTCTACTCGAAGATTAACTCGCCGCTTCCGCTTCGAACGAAATCATACAAAGCTGGAGTTTGCTTTAGCACAACATTCCCCGCGTCTTCTATTCGAATAAATGCATACGCATTTGCTTTCGCATAAATGGGTTGTAACGAAGAGTTGTTGATGTACACTTGATTCGCATTGAGCGCTTCAGCATGAATAATTCCATAAGCATCTGAATACAGTTCGGCAACTTGAACTGTGCCTTTCAAATACGAATCGTTAGCACCCGCCGGAGAGCCGCAATAGATGGTGTCGCAATTCAAGTTCAACTCTACCTTTCCATTCGCATGCTTGTTCTCTATCACAAGTTTATGTGCTTTCATTTCATTCAATGAAACAACACTTTCGGTGCTGAAATTTTGAATGTTCGTAATTGAATCGAAATACAATTTCACTGTTATTTCGTGTTCATACGATCGCAGAAAATTACACGTGTTCACGTTTTCAATTTTCAATACACCGTCTGAAAGTTGAGCGTCTATTTTCGGAAGTAAATTCTTCGGACCGGTAATTTCAATTCCACAAAAATTCGTATCAACCAATTCGTATTTCAAATTGCTATTCAATTCAAGTTTGGTGAAGCTTCCTAAATCTCTTGTTTCGGTTTGAACTTCTCCCGCTGTTTTAAAGCAATCGGGAGCGTGCTCTTTGTTGCACGAACAAAAAGTCAGCACAAGGCCCAGCAGGCCTAGCTTACAGACGGTAGCCAAATCCAATTTCACCATAATCTGCTTTTGCAAAATGTGTTTTTAATCCGAATTGAATAAACCAATGCTTGTCTTTCGGTGCGTGACGAATAATTACACGCTGATAAACCGGCGTTGTTTCGGCCCATTTGTCGCGAAGGTAAATGCCTTGAACAATGCGCAATTGAGTGTTTCCGAAATTCTGACAAAATGTTGGTCCAACTCCCAATTGAAAAACCGAACGATTGTTCGGTCGAACGCCGTCTCTGTTTTCCATTAACGGAATTAATGAACTGTTGAACATGAGATCGGCTGTTAATCCGAACGAGTGCTTCACGCGCGAGGTGCGAAAATCCCAACCTGCGCTTAAAAGATGAACACCGTATTTCTTTCCATAAGGTTGCATAACCTCTTTCCAACCTTGCGTATAGGAAAGGCTGTAGTTGTATTTGCTAAGTAAGCGCAACAATAGAATTTCAGCTTCTTCATCTTTTCTTGGAGTCTTCGGTTTGATTAATGGCTGAACACCTAACGTGAGCGCTAAGGTATTCGTTCCGAGATTCGGTAATTGAAAGGCTCCGTTTGAAAAATGCGTAACTCGAATTCCCAATTTGTATTGAAGATTTTCGGTATGAAAAATTTCCTGATCGAAGCCAAGACTCAATGCAGCGTTAATGTGCGAACCCAATACAGGCGCTTGGTAATTCGATTGAAGATTCCAAATCTTGGTGGTGTAACCCAAGCCAATTCCGAGGTTGATGAACTTCTTGTTTGAAGGACGCTCGCCAAATATTCTGCGGTTAGTGGGAAATTGATTCCAGAAACTCAGCGAGAATTGTTGTCCCAATTGCTTAATGTTCCCGGTGTTGATGTAGGTAAAATCTATTCCCTGAAAGGGGTTTCCGTAGGGCTTCGAATAGAGTCTGTTGGTCACTCGCTTCACAAGGCGAACGCTTCCACCCACGCTGTGCGCGGTGATAAGCGGATCCATAAGCGAGTTATGTGGAACCACAAATCCGTATTGAAAACCACCATGCACTTGCCATTGCTCTTGTCCGAATGCCGCAAGGCCCGAACAAAGAACGAACAACAGGACAAGTGCTTTTTTCATTACAGATTTTCTTTCAAGAAGTTGGTCATCTTGCTGAACAAGTGCAAGCGGGTGTTTCCGCCGTAAATGCCGTGGTCTTTGTTCGGATAAACAAACAAGTCGAAAGGCTTATTCGCTGCAACCAATGCGGTAACCATGTCCATGGTATTTTGGAAATGCACATTGTCATCGGCGCTTCCGTGAACCAACAAATAGTTTCCTTTCAATTGCTTCGCGAAGTTGATTGGCGAGTTGTTTTCATATCCACCTGAATTCTCTTGCGGTGTGCGCAAGTATCTTTCAGTATAAACGCTGTCGTAAAATTTCCAGTTCGTAACAGGAGCAACAGCAATTCCGGTCTTGTAATAGTCAGCTCCTTTGGTCATACACAACGAAGTCATGTACCCGCCGTAGCTCCAGCCTTGCATTCCAATGCGCGCAGCGTCTATGTAGGTTTGCTGACCTAAATATTTCGCGAAGTCTATAAAGTCTTGCGTTTCATTTCCACCTAAATTCATGTAGGTTGAATGTTTGAAATCTTTGCCACGGAATTGAGTACCTCGTGGATCGCAGCTCACCACAATGTATCCTTCCTGACAAAGCAATTGGTACCACATGTAGTTCTTTCCGCCGTAAGAGTCAAGAACGGTGTTGCTTCCAGGTCCGCCGTAAATGGCTACCAATACAGGATATTTTTTATTCGGATCGAAGTTGGCAGGCTTCATCATCCAGCAATTCAAATCAGTACCGATTGAATTCTTAAACGAGAAGAATTCTTTCTTCACGCAATTGTATTCATTCAATTTCGCGGAAAGTTTTTCGTTCTTTATCAGCATACGCTTCGTGTTTCCTTGGTTATCGCGAATACAGAAAGTAGGAGGGGTGTTGGCGTTGCTGTAGGTGTGAAGGAAATACTTCAATCCGTTGCTGAACGCCGCTTCGTTGGTTCCGTCGTCAGAGGTTAAACACTTCCACGAGTTCTTCTTCAAATTAACACAGTACACATATTTTGAAGTCGCGTCGAGCGAGCTGCTCATGCGCTTGTTGTAATTGACTTGTGCAGCGCGAGTAGAACTGAAATAAATGTTTCCTGCTTTTTCATCGATTCCGTAAAAATCAAGAATCTCCCAATTTCCGCTGGTTAACGCTTTCTCTACTTTCGTTCCCAAGTCTATCTGATACAAATGTGCATAACCACTTTTTTCGCTGGTGTAAATCATACAATTTCCACCCGATAAAAATTGAATGTTATCGTTCACGTCAATGTAGGTCTCAGATTTTTCTTCCATCAACACTGCTGTTGGCCAAGTGTCATTTCCTTCAACGCGAATGGGAGCCGTTAATTCGTAGGCCAAATGATTTTGATGACGATTCATTTTTTGAACCAACAACTGCGTGCTTTGCTTTCCCCATTTGATGCGAGGAATGTATTCGAACTCGGCAGAAGTCTTTTCAACCAAAAAGCTTTTGTTGGAAGTCAATTCATAAATGTGAATGCTCACGTCTGAATTTTTTTCACCGGCTTTCGGATATTTGAACGTGTTTCTTTCCGGATATAAGCTTCCGTAAATGTCCATTCCATATTCAGGAACGCTGCTTTCGTTGAATTTGTAATAGGCGAGAAGCGAACCGTTTTCATTCCAATACAATCCGCGATCGAAACCGAATTCTTCTTCGTACACCCAATCGGTTGCTCCGTTAATGATTCTGTTTTTCTCTCCGTCGAAGGTGATTTGCTTTTCCTCTTTCGTTTCAATATTGAAAATGAAAATGTTGTTGTTTCGAACGAAGGCTACGCGCTTTTTATCTGGAGAGATCGTTGCCAGGCGTTGTTTTCCTTTTTTGAAATCTGCAATAGGCGTTGTTTTTCCGCTTGCTAAATCGTGAACGAAATAATTCGCCATGCTGCTCCAACGATAGATTCCTTCGCTTTCAGTTTCAATCAACAACATGGTTTCATCTGCATTGAAACTGTAATTGTCGAATGCGCTCATTTCATTCCCGAAAATTCTTTTCGAAGAGGTAATCGTCTTCAACGTATCTCCTGTTGCAAAACTGCATTGAATAATGGTTTGTCCGTTTAGATCTGAACCCATCACGTCTGAAAACGTCTCGCCGTCTTTCATCGAGTTGAATCCGCCGAGGTATTCCGCGTTGAATTCGCGGCTGTTCCAAATGAGTTCGTTGGTAATTTTTTTCTGTGCGTTTACGCCGAAAGCGGCAGCCAAGAAAAACAAAGAGGCAAGGGTCTTTTTCATAATTTATATCAGTTCCGAAAGATAAGCCGAATGCAGAAGATATGCAATTGTGCCGTTAATTTGCGCCATGAATTTGAAATTAGCTACACTCGCAATGGTGGCGGTTGCATTCGGCAGCTGCACACAACAATTGGTTTTGGAATCGCTTCCCGTTACAACCGAGCCTGGGCCGGTCACTTATGAGAAGGAGAAGCATTTCAAAAGTATACACCAAGTTACCTATGGTGGAGACAATGCCGAAGCGTATTGGAGTCCCGATGGGAAGCAGTTGATTTTTCAGAGCAACAACGCGAAATGGGGTGTTGCTTGTGATCAGATTTTTCTTTTAAATGTGGAAGCAAAGGCAGACAGTTCTAAGCGTCAGTTGGTTTCAACCGGACTTGGAAGAACCACTTGCTCTTGGTTTATGCCCGATGGAAAGTCGTTCCTCTATGCTTCAACGCACAAGGGCGGAGAGTCTTGTCCACCGCCACTTCCGAACAACGGGAAATACGTTTGGCCGTTGTATTCAACCTACGATATTTACACCGCAGATCTTCAAGGAAAGGTGTTGAAGCAGTTAACCGATTCGCCGCGTTACGATGCGGAAGCGACGATTAGTCCAAAAGGAGATCGCATAATTTTTACTTCATTGCGAAACGGCGATTTGGATTTGTACACCATGAATTTAGACGGAAGCGATGTGAAGCAAATTACATTCGACTTGGGCTACGATGGCGGTGCCTGTTTTTCTCCGGATGGAAAGAAAATCGTTTGGCGCGCGTCTCGTCCAAAGAATAAAGAGGAAATAGATGCTTATAAATCGTTATTGAAGGAAGACATGGTAGAGCCTTCAAACTTGGAAATCTTCGTTGCAAATGCCGATGGTTCAGATGCGCATCAGGTGACCTCTTTGGGAAATGCAAACTGGTCTCCAACGTTTTCTCCGAAAGGAGACAAGGTTCTTTTCTGCAGCAATCACAACAGCACGCGCGGATTCCCTTTCAATTTATTCTTGGTGAATTTAGATGGAAGCGGATTGGAGCAAGTGACTTACGATACCGAATTCGATTCGTTCCCCATGTTTTCACCCAATGGAAAATACTTGGTGTTCTGCAGCAATCGTCACAACGGAAGAACGCGCGACACGAATATCTTTATCGCGGAGTGGATTGACTAAGCTGTCTATTGAATTTTAAGAAATCTTGAATCACTGCGAAACTGAGCAGGGGTAGGACAATCACGACAAGTGGATTTTCGTTCCAAGCCTCTTCAAACTGAAATTTCATTAAGGCAATTGCGGCGTGTGTCATTCCGCAGCCCCAGCAATGAATACCAAAAATTGCAGTGAACAAACAGGGAATGCCTATGTCTGCAACGTTGAAGACGTTCAGCATAACAGCAATGCACTCGTAAATAATAACTCCTGAAACAATCCAGTTCTTTCGCAAGTATTTCAGAAAAACATTCAAGAAATTATCCTTCGAAAGTGATGGAAACGACGAATGCGCGAGAACGCAATTTATCAATTGGAATAGCGTATTTCGTGTCTTCGTGAATAAGTAAATCGGGAAGACCGATACTTGTTTTAAACTCGACCGCAAATTTGAAAAACGGAAGGAAGAAATCGAATCCTCCACCGGCTTCTATGCAATAGTCATTGCTTTTCAATTTAACGACAATTTCGCTCGACTGATTGTTATTTACGTTCTTTTGCGATTGCATATCGCGTGCATATTTCCCTCCAGCCAAAGCATAGGCTGCGAAGTTCCCAGTTCTGTTTGTCCTGAATTTAAACAACACCGGAAATTCTAACCAAACACTAGAAATGGGTTTCGTTTGTGTTTCAATCTTATTGTGAGCTCGCAAAAATTGGTACTGAAGCGAACGGTCTTGAAAAGAAAGTCCTGGCAAAAAACGCACATTCACATTCGGAAGCGGATTGTATGAGGCAAGAATGTGCAAGTTGAATCCAGCTTGCGGAACATTCGTAATACTCAACAACGAATCTTGAAACGAAAAATCGGGTTTGTAATTGATAAAAAAAGAACTCTGATTGCCACTTAACGCAAATCCAAAATGATATTTTCTGTAATCGAATTTGGCTAGGTTTAGCGCAGCACGATCGCGCTGTGCAAAAGAGGCTAGTGCTATGAAGCTAAATAAGAATGCTGCGACTAATTTTTTCATTGTAGTTCTTTCAACATGACGTTTCTAAATATCCAAGGCACAATTAAGGAAAAGATCAAAGTGCTTAATACCATTCCTGAAACGCCCGCGGCCACAACTGTTTTTGTTGCGGTCATGGTGTTAACGCGTTCGATATAACTTTGTTGTATTTCCTCTTTCGTAAGGTCTTTCAACGGCTCATTAGACGAAGTTATGGCAGCCACTTTCTCGGGGGTGTTCAAGGCCTCTTCCAATTGCGCATAATCGGCTGCTCGCTTAATACTCATGTCATTCGATGCCGAGTAATAAATGCCAATAGACAACCCAATGGCAACAGAATAGGCAATTCCAGCGCGCAAGCACAACTTGAAATCGTCGAAGTAACTTCTTATTTGAGGTTCTTTACTGTAGGTGGTATAAAGTGTAAGTACTAAAAGCGACAACAAGAAAATGAGATTCAGCATGACGCCTTTTGGCTGAGCTTCGGCATAATCATAGGCATAAGCATAACCCAAAGTGAAGCGCATAATTAACCACACAGCGGCCAACGATAGGGCATAGGCCCAAATGCGCCACGTACTCATTACGAATTCATAGTTACTAAGAACTCTTCATTCGTTTTCGTGCGCTCAATGCGGTCTTTCACGAACTCCATGGCTTCAACCGGATTCATATCTGCAAGGTGTCTGCGAAGGATCCACATGCGTTGAAGCGTGTCTTTGTCTTGAAGTAAATCTTCCCGACGTGTTCCTGAAGAAAGAATATCAATGGCAGGGAAAATACGTCTGTTGCTGATCTTACGATCCAATTGCAATTCCATATTACCCGTTCCCTTGAACTCTTCGAAGATTACTTCGTCCATCTTACTTCCAGTGTCTACCAACGCCGTTGCAATAATGGAAAGTGATCCGCCATTTTCAATCTTACGCGCAGCTCCGAAGAAACGTTTTGGTTTTTCCAATGCATTCGCTTCAACACCACCCGACAATACTTTTCCGCTCGAAGGCGCAACGGTGTTGTATGCACGAGCTAAACGTGTGATTGAATCCAATAGAATACAAACGTCGTGTCCACACTCTACCAAACGCTTTGCTTTTTCCAAAACAATGTTGGCAATCTTTACGTGACGCTCTGCTGGCTCATCGAAGGTAGAAGCAACAACTTCACCTTTCACGCTGCGCTTCATGTCTGTAACCTCTTCCGGACGCTCATCTATGAGCAACACGATCAAGTAAGTTTCAGGATGATTCATTGCAATGGCATTCGCAACGTCTTTCAACAAAGTAGTCTTACCTGTCTTCGGTTGCGATACAATCATTCCACGTTGGCCCTTTCCAATAGGAGCGAACAAATCCATGATTCGCATGCTCACATTGTTGTTGTTGTCTGCCAAATGGAAACGCTCTTGTGGGAACAATGGCGTTAAGAATTTAAATGGAATACGGTCACGAACCCAAGCCGGGTCACGTCCGTTAATGTTATCGATGCGAATTAACGGGAAGTACTTTTCTCCTTCACGCGGTGGACGAATAGCCCCACGAATGGTGTCTCCCGGCAATAAGCCATAGGTTTTAATTTGTTGTTGAGACACGTAAACATCATCCGGAGAATTTAAATAATTGAAATCCGATGAACGCATGAATCCGAATCCGTCAGGCATCACTTCCAACACCCCTTCAGCCATAACTAAGCCGTCGAAATTGTATCCGTGCTCGTCGGGCATTCCTCTGCGCTGACGGTCTGGACGAACTATGTTTTCTTTCTGTTCTGGACGATCTTGTCTTTCCGGACGGTCTTGTCTTTCCGGACGATCTTGTCTTTCCGGACGGTCTTGTCTTTCCGGACGATCTTGTCTTTCCGGACGGTCTTTATGTTCGGGTCTTTGATTCTTTTGATTCGGATGTTGCGGACGTGGTTGTCCGTCTTTTTTCGCCAATACTAAAAATGGAATTTCAGGTTTGGTTTCTACTGCAGGAGCAGATTCTTCTACTTGTTCATTTTTTTGTTCGGTTGGAATATCAATCGGAAGTTCTTCCTTAGCGGGAACCTCTTCCTTTTCGACAGCCTTGTAAGGTTTTCTTTCTCGCGTTTTTTTCTGACGATCAGAAGATTCTGAATTCTCAGATGCTGAAACCGATTCTCTTGCTTCAACAGCAGGAGCGGCAGGAGTTGATGCCGGAGCCGCCTGCAAAGACTGGCGGTCCATGATGGTAAGCACCAAGTCTTGTTTCTTTAGTTTTTCAGCATTTGCTATGCCTATGTTTTCAGCAACAGATTTTAGTTCTGCCACTTTCATGGCATTTAATGTTAAAATATCGTACATGTAGGGGAAATGAAATTCAAAATGTAATGTTGGGAATTGGAAAGCGAAATGCTTTCAACTGTGCAAGAATACAACGCAATTGGTAAATATTCAAAAATTATTTTAGTCTCGTTCAACCATGTTTATTAGAAGTTGTTTCCACGCATTTATGCTCGATGACATGGAATATTTTTCTTGAAATTTATGTTCAAGTTGAATGGCCCAGTTCATTCTTTCGGAATCGTTTGTCATGACTTCCAACCAGGTCTGACTGAGCTTTTTAGGATTCTTGGGTTCGAAAAGAAAATTCTCATTTTCTAAGATTTCTGCGGTGCCGGCGGTGTTACTTCCAATTACAGCCACGCCACTGGCCATGGCCTCAATGGTTACCATTCCAAACGTTTCTTCATAACTGGGAACAATAACAAGATCGAACGCATTGTACATATGTTGAACGTGCGGCTGATGAGGAATGAAGGTCACCACATCTTCAAGTTGAGCGTTCACAACACATTTTTTCAATTCTTGAACGTAATCATCGGATTCATTTTTTGTTTGGTCGCCAACAAATACAACCTGCAAATTTTCCTTGCTCTGCTGCACCAAGGGTATGGCTTGAATAACTTCAAGCTGTCCTTTCTTTTTATCTAACCTACCAACCACGCCAACTACGAATTTGTCCATGGAGAGATTCAAAGCCTCACGAGCTTTTTCTTTCGACATTCTGGAAGAGGAAGAGATAGCAGTACCTATGGGTATAATGTGAAGTTTATCTGCCGACAATCGCGTGTGCGTTAACACCTGTCGTTGCATGTAATTCAGGGTAGAAACCCAAGCGTCAATTCGTTTGAAACGAAGGGTATGAATCAAGTCTTTTTTTGTAACACCCAACAACATGGCTTGGTGGTAGGCCAATTTTATTTTTCGCTTGGAAAAATATTTCACCCAACCTAAAAAATCAAGGTCTCGAGTATCACTAAAATGAACCGCATCAATTTTATCTTTTTCGAATTGCTTCGCAACTAGCCGCGCGTGCTTGAAGTCGAAATACTTGTTATTTCGCTGAATTACATGTGTAGGAAGTTCCAATTCCAGGGCATGAACATAGAGCGAAGTTTCTTCAACCACGTAAACGCATACGTGAAATCCTTCTGCTTGAAGTGCCTTAGCATAGCGAAGCGTTTTCATTTCTAATCCGCCCCAACTGGTAGAGCTGCAGTAAAATGCAAGTTTCGGTAGGGAAGGGGCTTTGTTCATTCGTCGAAAACATCAAGTAACATTAACGCTTCAGAAAGTTCTCCTTCTGTCTTGAAATCGTTTTGAAGTCGCGCTAATTTTTTTCCTTTTAAATAAAGTTCGATTGCCCGGTCTGTGTTGCCAAGCAACTCATGAAGTTGTCCGGTCTTGAAATAAGCAGGTAAATAGTCGGCTTGCGCAAGCAACAACTTTTCTAAAATTTGAATGGCTCGTTCGTTTTGTTCGAGCTTTTCATATTCCAAGGCAGAAGCGTAATGAAGGAAAGGATCGGTTGGATGCGTCTCTATCATTTTTAGAATCTGATCCAAGCGGGTGTTCGACATACTTATTTTTTTTCGATTTCCGCAGTAATGCTTCTGTCGTGAAGAGCAGTACACATACGTTCCATCTCTTTGTAAGGTCCCGATTTTACGACAGTTTTTCCCGTCGTATGAATAAGCAAAGCACATTGCTCTGCTTGAATCCATTCATGTTTGCAAATGGTCATCAACGATTGAATAACATGATCGAAAGTATTCACATGATCGTTGAAGACAACGATTTGATATTGTTCATCAGTAACAACATCTAGCAATACTTCTTCTTCGGTTTCAGTTTGATTGAAAATATTCATACCGCACAAAATTAAAGAAGTTTTTCAAAATAGAATCGTCAGCTTTTCAACACTTAACGTTGTGTTATTGTTTGTTAATTGGTTTGGTTGTTATTTAGCGGAATGAAGGAGAATTTGAACAGTATGGAAGAATCTAACAATGTAATTATTTCGGACACGGCGAAAATTCGTGTGTTAATTATTGAAGACGACGAATTGGTGCGTGCACTTCTCGATGTGATTATCGCGGATCTCGGTCATCACATTGTTGCTTCAGTAGACAATGCTGTAGATGCATTGGTGGCTTATTCTGTTCATCAGCCTCATGTGGTAATTTCTGATATTGAAATCAAAGGAAACATCGACGGGATAGAATTAGCGAAGAAGCTTCTTCAAATTAGAAAATGTCAGTTGTTATTTTTAACTGGAAATTCAAATTCAGACACGTTCAATAGAGCAAAGAAATTGGCTCCTTTGGCCTTCATTTCAAAACCCATTGTTCGTGTTGAATTGGAACGCAGCATAGACTTGGCCGTTGAACATTCCAACGAGACCATTGGTTTCGTAACCGAGAGTATGCCTGTAGACGGATGTTTGTATACGCGCATTGGGAATAAGCTAAAAAAAATAGCGATTGCAGATATTGAATACATTGAAGTGGACGGAAAATACAGCAGCATTTCTGTGGCGCAACGCTTAGTGAATTGTAAAATTTCATTGAAAGAACTTCAAGCCAAACTTCCCCAAAAAGACTTCGTGCAAGTGAACCGCAGCTCTGTCATAAACCTCAATTGCATTGAAGACATTGACATGGCGCGTCAAATGATTAAAATGCCTTCCGCCGAAATTAGCATTGGTCGTAACTTCAAGGAAGCCTTGTTGAATCGACTCAATCTTATTTGATCATTGAAATGATCTTTGATTGTCGATAGGATTTTCAATAGGACCTACGGTAGGTTCTTCGAAAGACCTTTCGCAGAACCTTTCATAGAACCTTCGTCAGACCTTTCATAGAACCTTCGTCAGACCTTTCATAGAACCTTCGTCAGACCTTTCATAGAACCTTCGTCAGACCTTTCATAGAACCTTCATCAGACCTTTCGTAGAACCTTGAATTACCTTTTCTGTTTAAACAATTCGAACTGCGAAGGCACATTGCGCGTTGGCCAGAAATTGTTATTCAACTCAACATCTGCGGTTTCCAATAACGGGTCTAAGGCTATGTTGGTTACTTTCTTTCCGAAACGGAAGACCTTGCTAGCAGTGGCTTCTGACATCTTCCAGATTTCAGCAGGTATGCGTTCAATCTGTTTCGTTCCATCTTCAAAAGTGAATTCGAAGATTAAAGGCATAAACAATCCACCTACGTTTTCAACTGTTAACTCATAGAAGTAATTCGTTTCGTTCAAAAGCTTTTGCTCTTCCGGAGTCAAGTTCTTTTTGTACTCTTCGTATTTCTTTTCGTCTTCAGCGGTAACTGCATACGGATTGTCGTCGTTGTATTTATCTCGGGTAACAGGATTCTGATCTACGATCGGAATAATTCCTTCTTGCTTATCGCGCGTTAACGAAATGTCTGCGGGCTGTGCATCTGCTTTCGCTTTTAACAAAGCCTTTTCAACTTTCGGATCGTGACCGTTGATGGTGAACTCGCGAACACTCTTCAAGTTCATGTCGCAATGCTCAGTGGTGTAAAACCATCCTCTCCAGAACCAATCCAAATCAACGGCACTGGCGTCTTCCATACTTCTGAAAAAGTCATCTGGAGTAGGGTGTCTGAACGCCCATCTTCTGCAATACTCCTTGAACGCATAGTCGAACAACTCTCTTCCCATAATGGTTTCGCGAAGTATGTTCAATCCGGTTGCAGGCTTTCCGTAAGCGTTGTTTCCAAATTGATAAATGCTTTCAGAGTTGGTCATAATCGGAGACATCTTCGTTTTGTCGCCTTTCATGTAATCTACTATGTTTCTTGCCGGACCGCGACGGATAGGGAATTCACGATCCCATTCTTTTTCTGCCAAGTATTCGCAGAAGGTGTTCAATCCTTCGTCCATCCATGTCCACTGACGCTCGTCGCTGTTGATAATCATAGGGAAGAAGTTGTGACCCACTTCGTGAATGATAACCGACAACATGCCTGTTTTTGTTCCTTCGCTATACGTTCCGTCTGCTTCAGGTCTTCCACCGTTGAAGCAAATCATGGGGTATTCCATGCCAATCCATTTCGAGTGAACACTAATGGCAACCGGATAAGGATAGTCTATGGTGTGAGCGCTGTAGGATTTCAAGGTATGTGCTACAACACGCGTGCTGTATTGCTCCCAAAGCGGATTGCCCTCTTTCGGATAGAAGCTCATGGCCATTGGTTTCTTTCCATTGATGTCTACCGACTGCGCATCCCAAATGAATTTTCTTGAAGTCGCAAAAGCGAAGTCGCGAACATTTTCTGCTTTGAATACCCAAGTTTTAAGGGCTTTCTCGTGTCCTTTTTCACGAGCAACGGCTTCGTCTTGCGTGCAAATGATAACGGGCTCTGTGCTTGTTTTCGCTTTGTTGTATCGAGCCACTTGTTCCGGTGTCAAGACGTCTTTCGGATTTTGCAATACACCAGAAGCCGCTACAATGTGGTCTGAAGGGACAGTTAAAGCCACTTCATAATTTCCGAAGTCAAGCGTGAATTCTCCTGAGCCTAAAAATTGCTTGTGTTGCCATCCGCTGTAATCCATGTAAGCAACCAAGCGCGGATAAAACTGTGCTATGGTATAAAGGTAGTTCTTGTCTGTATCGAAATATTCGTAACCGCTTCTTCCACCCAAACGCATACGGTCGTTGATGTTGTAGTTCCAGTTAATTTGGAAAGAGTACGATTGTCCAGGTTGAATAGGCTTAGGTAAGTCAATGCGCATCATTGTTTGATTCACCATGTATGGCAAGTCTTTTCCAGCTGCATCTGCTACTTTATCTAGTTTGAAACCACCGTCGAACCATGGATACAAATCAATAAGGTCGTTGGTTTGCATTTGATCGCTAATCTTCATCTGCTCAATCTTCGCAGAGTTGTTGTCTTTCGCGTAGATGTTCTGATCGAGCTGAATCCATAAGTAATACAACACATCCGGAGAGTTGTTGTGGTACGTGATGGTCTCTTCACCATGAATCTTTTGAATGTCGTCGTCTAAACGAATCTTCATTTTATAATCGACTTGCTGCTGCCAGTAGTCTACTCCAGGAGCACCGCTCGCTGTGCGATAGGTGTTCGGGGTGGCTAGTTCATCGGAACCCAATTGACGGAATTTATCGTTCCAAGGATTCACTTGCGGTTGCGCAAAGGCGTTAAAAAATGCAACGGATAATACGGTTGCAGCAAAAAGTTGACGAAGGTTTAATTTCATAGCGGTGCTAAAATACGAAAGGAGAGGGGTTTATTTGGAAAGAAAATCTTCCAAATCACGCGCTGTTTGTTGGGCTATTTCATGTAAATACGAAATGCCCTGAAACTGCTCAACCGCCTGAATTCCGCGCGTGGCATTGAGCAGCCAAATCTCTTGCGCAACTTGAAGGTTGGAAACCTGACAAGCTTTTTCATTCAAAACCTTCCCTTGGGAATGAAGCATTTCCTTCAATGCGTTCTTCAGGGTGCTGTCTACACATCCGCTAGAAAGCGGGGGAGTGTGGCATTCATTTCCTTCCAACCAAACCAAAGAACTCCACGTTCCTTCGGCAATTTCATTTTTTATATTTGGAAGAAGACACTCGTTCCAATTGTTCTCTTTCGCTTCTATGGCCGCGAAGACATAAGGAAGCGCGTTCAGCGTTTTCAAATGTGAAAAGGCGTGGGCATGTAAAACGGTTTGGGTGGAAAGACCCACTTCCTTCAATAAAGAAAAATAAGAACCGAACGATTGTTCGGTGACTTCAATCAAAAAAGCACATTCGTTTTGAAGAGGCATGTAGCGTCCTTCGCTTGTTCTGAAAAAACTCACGCGAGCAATTCCAGATTGAATGTTATTTAAATGGAAGGTTTCAGCAATGAGGTTTTCAATTTCTGAAAATGAAAATGTTGAAGGCTTGAACTTAAAGAATTTGTTTGAGGCTTCTATGCGATTGAAATGATGTTTGAAAAGTGGAATTCGATTGTTTTCGAAACGAATGGTTTCGAAAAATCCGTCGCCGTAGCGGAAGGCGCGATTGGTTCGAACATCGAGAAGAAGTTCAGATTCCTCTATGAATTTTCCGTTCGAACAAACCAACATCTTAAAGCGCTTTAACGTATTCCAAAAGATCTCCGTTCTGCTTCATCTGAATTCCGCGAACACCAGCGGCATTGGCGCAAAGCACATCTCGATCTCGATCTCCGATCATAACGCTCGCGTCTTTGTCGAATTTGTATTTCGCACAAGCGCGTTCTACCCACAAGCCTGCGGGCTTACGTGAGAGGGAGTTGCAGATATCAGGGTGGTGAATAGAGTAGAAGAATTCCAGAATTTCAACGTTGTTCTTTTTGCATTCCGATTGGAAGAAATCGTGAATGCGATCGACCTCTTCTTTGGTGTATAGTCCGCGAGAGATACCGGCTTGATTGGTAACCACAACCAATTCGAATCCTTTGGAAACGGCTAATTGCAAGGCTTCCATGACGGTTGGAAGAATCACGAATTCATCGAGTGAATAGGTGTAATCTCCGGGGTCGTGGTTAATGACTCCGTCTCTATCGAGGAACAACGCTTTTCTCATGTTATACTTTTTTCAAGGTTCGAAGGGTAAGCACGAGTGCTAGCAAAGTGAAGATTGCTCCGAGCATAAAAGCGGCTCCGGGAAAATTCACCACCGCGTGATCACTGGCGAAATAGGCGTAGGTCTGTGTCATAATGAGCGGACCTAGGAACGCCGTAATGCTTACCATAGAAGACAGTGCACCTTGCATTTCGCCTTGCTCATTCAAGGGCACTTGATTGCTCATGTAACCTTGAAGCGAAGGCGTTGAGATGCCGCCAATGCAATAGGGAATGAGAATGATGTACATCATCCATCCGGCATTCGCGAACGAAAACAGAATTAAACCCACTGCCGCGAATGCCATACCGATCACGATCGATTTCGTTGGTCCCCAA
>CANGEF010000027.1 GCA_947452685.1 Flavobacteriales bacterium
CAACTTGAAATTTTGTTGAAGAATAGAAATGCGAAAGCGTTTGCTACGTGTTATGAATCGCCACTAGACGGAGGTCCTGAGCCGTTGTGTTCTATATACGAACCGAAATCTTTTTCTGCCTTGATGAAAGTTTGGGTGAGCGGAAAGAGCTGTCCGCGGAAGATGCTTTTCAACAGAACGGTTGAAATTCTTCCTATTAAAGATTCGAAATTTTTAGTTAACGCGAACACCCAAGAAGAGCGCTTGCAATGGCGCAATCAATGAAGCAGCGAGTCGAGTTGAAAAACAATGAGGTGTTCGTTTTCAAAAATTTTGGGTTCTGCAATTGAAATTTCCGGTTTCGAATGTTTGTTGAAAATGAGGAATTGCGCTCCTTCTTTTTGTAAACTATCTAATCGCTCAGAAGTCAATTCAATGTTGTTATAACTCCATCCCTTTCGGTGCGTGAAATACATGTCTTGCGGAGAAGGTCCACCGTTCACAATGACCTTGGCATTTTTGGGAACGAAGGGTTCAATTGATTTTTCTATTTCCAGTTTGTACAACTCTTTCGGTTTAATGAAGAAGTCGTGTTGCTGATTCGCAATTGCTTCAAGAGAGATTCCAACAAGAAGGACGGTCTGCCATTTCGATTTCAATTCAACAATGCTGAATGCCGCTACAAAAGCCATAACAGGAACAAAAGGCAAGACGTAATAATTGTGAAGTGGGAATACGGCACCCGTTTTTAAGATGAACACAAAGAAGGTCAGTGTGATAAGCGCAACACTCCAAATGATTTCTTTCGATGCTTTTTGAATGAAGAAGAAGCACCCGAAAACGAATGCACCAAACCCTAAGTATGAACTGAGTGCACTGAAATAAAACTTCTTGAAGAATGCTCCCATTAACGGGTAGATTTCATTCCATCCTTCTGATATTCCTTTGGGAAAATAGAGTTGAAAGCGATAGGTTTCTACCAAATATGGAACCCAAAAGAAATACCAGAAGGAAATGCAAAAGGCAGTAAAGCCAAGAACAACAAAAGAAATAATTTTTTTTGGCTGAGGAATTTGTTTTGAAAATAAAATCAAAGGGAGAAAAGCCAATAAACTAACCGCCGGTATTTTAGAGAGTCCGCCTAAAGTACAGAACACAAATGCCCAAACGATAGAGGTGTTTTTATTTTCGAAAAGATAATTGTAAATGTGGTACACCCCAATGATCATAAGTGAAACGCTGAATGTGTCGGGCATAGTTTTGCGCGAGAACATAAACCAGAGCGAACTCAAAAAGATTAGGGTGGAAGTGAAAGCGATTTGTTTCGTGGAAATCTTCTCTACAAGTTTGTAGAAGAACCAAATGCCCAGGCTTGAGAAAATAAGATTGATAAGTCTTCCATACCAATGAGCGTAACCGAAAACTTTCGAAACGAGAAAAATTAAATAGTTGAAAACGGGAAATTCAGAACCAATAATTCCTGTTCGGTTTCCAGCCATGTCAATGCGCGGGTGCATGAGGTCAGCGCCGTCTTCAACAAAGTTACGGGCGGTCATGTTGGTGAGCGATTGCCTCCAGTTGTGATCGACTTCGAGGGTAGCATTGGTGATTCCAAAAAGACGAATAGCGAAGTAAAAGACAATCCAAAAACGGATGTCTCTGAATATTGCTAAGTTCTTTTCAACGCTTTTCATGCTTCAAGAAAAAAAGTAAAAGACCGTGAGCGTAAGCCGGGTTCTGTTCATGTGTTGCCACATGTTTCATCATTTATCTATGCGATCTACCCTCCGAGATTGAGCGAGCAACTCTTCAGTTGGAACGAATCCAACGGCCCCGGTTTATTTGATCTTACAGCCCGCAAGGTTTTCCTAGCTCGCCTTGTTACCAAGAACGACGGTGGTCTCTTACACCTCCTTTTCACCCTTACCACTATTGCTAATGGCGGTTTAATTTCTGCAGCACTGTCTGTCCGTTAAACTTGCGTTTAACGTCCCCCGCTTTTCACAGGGTGCGGCGCTCTGCGCAGCCCGGACTTTCCTCTAGTTTTTCAACCAGCGATGAATCCTCTTCGGTCTTTGACGCAAAGGTAGTACATTCGCTATTGATTTTTTCAGTTAGAAGATTGAACCGCGCTCATGATAAAAAGATTATTCAAATTAGCTCATCCGAAGTTTCAGAAATTAATTCTGGAATATCCGGTTTCTTTTGAACCTCGCTACGGCCATGGCCAAGAGGCTCATCCGCAATTGCTTTCCATTATTGAAAATAGAAAAGAAGAGTACGAGAAGTGGCTGCACGCAGCATTGAAATACACGCATCATTTTCAATCAATAAAAAACAACACCGACAAGCCTTCAGCACAAGAGCCTTTTTGGAACAACTTGTTTTTGCCAGGCCTGGACATGGTTATGTTATACACAGCCATCTCGGAACTAAAGCCGAAGCGTTATGTTGAAATTGGATCGGGCAATTCAACCAAAGTTGCGCACAAGGCCATTACAGAGCAAGGTTTAAAGACTGAAATTATTTCGATAGATCCAATGCCTCGCGCAGAAATAGATGCGTTAGCAAACACCATTATTCGTTCTCCGTTTGAAGATTCTAATTTCGATTTTTTGGAAGAATTGGAAGAGAACGATATTTTGTTTGTAGACAATTCGCATCGCGTGTTTCCAAATTCCGATGCAACTGTGTTCTTCTTGGAAGTGCTGCCAAGATTGAAGAAGGGAGTGGTGGTTCAAATTCACGATGTGTATTTGCCTTTCGACTATCCGCAGTTTATGTGCGATCGTTTTTATTCTGAACAATATATGCTGGCCGCATTTCTTTTAGCGAATAGCGAAAAGTATGCGCCAATGATTCCAAATTATTATCTTTCCGAAAACAAACAATTAAGTCAAATCATAGAACCCATCTGGAACGCCATTCCACATGTTGTGGAAAAACACGGTGGTTCATTTTGGTTGAAAATTGAAAAGTAACATGACAGAAAAAACGCTCTCTCGCAAAAAGATTCAGAACGGATGGGCCATGTACGATTGGGCCAACTCGGTTTATAATCTGGTTATTGGCACCGCCATTTTCCCTATTTTTTATGGCGCTGTTACGGCGCAGAAAAATGCCGAGGGAGTTATTACCGGACATAAGGTTATGTTCTTTGGTGGTCAATACGAGAACACCGAGTTGTTGAGTTACTGCATTGCTTTCGCGTTGGCTTGTGTGTGTGTCTTGGTTCCTTTGTTTTCGGGTGTAGCAGATTATTTCGGAAGGAAGAAAACCTTCATGCAGATCTATTGCTATTTGGGAGCTGCGGCTAGTGCATCGTTGTACTTCTTCGATATTAATCATTTGGAATTATCGATGTTGAGTGTGGTTTTGGCGTCTGTCGGATTCTGGTGCAGCTACGCCATGTACAATTCTTTTTTACCCATTGTTGCTACTGAAGAAGAGCAGGATAAGCTCAGTGCGAAAGGGTTTTCGTTGGGATATGCGGGAAGTGTTATTTTGTTACTCGGAAATTTGATTGCCATTATGGTTTTCAAAATGAGTCCACGTTGGAGCTTTGTTTCCGTTGCGGTTTGGTGGGCTGGATTTGCGCAAATAACTTTTTCAAGGTTGCACGAAGAGCGTAAGCATTCACAGGTTCAAGCCGGTATTTTCTCTCAAGGATTTCGCGAGCTATTGGGTGTATGGAAAGAGTTGAAGCACACCAAGCAATTGAAGAGTTATTTGTTGGCGTTTTTTGTTTTCAGTATGGGAATTCAGACCATTATGCAAATGGCTAGTTTCTTTGGTGAAAAGGAAATTCAGTTGAAATCAGATCAGCTAATTATTGCCATTCTTTTGGTGCAGTTGATTGCCATTCCTGGAGCATATGTTTTTTCATTCGGTTCGAAAAGATTAGGTAACATTCCTATGTTGCAATTGGCATTGCTCATTTGGGCTGCCATTTGTTATTTCGCGTTTGCTTTTGTAAACGATGTGGTGACGTTTTTCATTGCTGCCAGTCTAATAGGATTCATCATGGGCGGCACGCAGTCGCTTGCGCGCAGCACGTATTCGAAATTAATTCCAGGTAGAAAAGACACGGCGTCTTTTTTCAGTTTTTATGATGTGACTGAAAAGGTAGGATTGATCATTGGATTGATTTCCTTCGGATTTATTGAAGGTCAATTTAGCATGCGATACAGCATTTTGGCGTTGATTGTGTTCTTTGTTATTGGATTCGGATTGATGTTTTTAATTCCGAAGAATAGGAGTCAAGAGGTTTAGTTAATTGGTGATTTTATTTTGCAAATCGGAGCAATAGCATGAATCTTAAAATACTTTCAGATCAACATCTTGCGCAGTTCAAAGTTGAATTTGCGAATAGTTTAGATGTTGTGATTGAAGGTCTCGATAAGATTGAAACTCCGGTTGATTATTTTCGATTCTACAATTCTATTTCAAGCGTTTATTCATCAAAGATTGAAGGAGAAGAAATTGATTTTGATAGCTACTTTAAGCACAAATTTTTGAATGTAGATTATCAGCCCGATTACACTCGAAAGGCTGATGATTTATTCAGAGCCTATGAATTTATATTCGAGAACGATTTAACATTTGAGAATTTACAAAAAGCACATGCGCTATTGAGTGCGAATTTATTGCCAGTGTCTCAACAAGGATTCCTTAGAACCAATCCCATGTTTGTCCTGAATAGCGAAGATAAAATTGATTACGTTGCTGCAGATCAAAGTAAATTGCTGGGTGAGTTGGCCAAACTCTTTGCTGATATTGAATTCTTATTGTCGCAAGAATTAAGTAATTCCGAAGTGTTGTATTTCGGTTCTTATATCCACTTAACTTTTGTCAAGATTCACCCATTTCAAGACGGTAATGGAAGGTCTGCGCGCTTGTTGGAAAAATGGTTTCTAGTGCAGAAATTTGGTGAAAAAGGCACTGCCATTCAACTGGAAAAGAATTATTTTTTGAATTTACAAGCATACTACAGCAACTTGAAGAAACTAGGAGTTGACTACGAGCTACTCGATTACAGTAAGGCCTGTGAATTCATCAAGATGACCGCTACTGGGTTGTTAAGTCAGAAGTGACAATCAAACAAACCGCAACACAAATCCACACGTAATTCCTACAGCCATTGCAATCTTCAAGATGAGGCTTGCTTTGTGAAATCCTTCTTTTGAATTCGCCATGAACACTGCGAACAGCGCAATGGTTAATGGCAAACACATGCCCATTCCAATTAGATAAAGTGTGCCCAAGGAATGTTGTTGCGTTGCTGCAATGAATAGCGTTACTCCAGCCGTGATTAACGCTGCGAATAAAAACAACAACGCATAAATACGCGCGGTTTGTGTGCCCATAACCACAGGCAATGTCTTGTAATTTTCTGCAGCGTCGCCATCTGCATCTTCAATGTCTTTCACAATTTCTCTGCTGAAATTCACCGAGAACGCGAACACGGAAAAGACCAACGTCCAAAAGCCAATGTGCAAATTTGAAAGCTGCGGCCAAACGCTCCACAACGGAATCATACCAATGCAAAGCGAGACCAATAGATTTCCAGATAACACCCTTTTCTTGAAAAACGGGGTGTACAGTCCTAGAGCAATGGAAACAGCAATAGCCACAACAAAAGGTAAATACGAATGCATGCTCTTTCCAACAAAAAACGAAATAAGAATGCCGAGAGTTGTTGTAATGATGTGCGCAAGAATCACCACTCGGCGTTTCACTTTCGTCTCAACATAAACTGCATTCGGTTTGTTAATGCGATCTACGCGGACATCGAAATAATCGTTAATGAAATTTCCTCCAGCGGTAAGCAGGACAATCGTCATCATCATTCCCAAAAACTGCATCCATTGCGTGAAGTCCGCAGGTGCTGCGGTGTGCGCAAAACCAAAGCGAAACGCAAACATGGCGAAGACAATCATGAGCAGATTGTTCGGACGAGACATTTTGAAAAGCGCTTGAGTCATAGACAATATTTTATGTGTTGAAGGTAGTGAAAACTTTTACTTCAGAATGAAGTTCAATGGAGCCTGTTTGAACGGGGTAGTACAAGTCGCCAAGGATAACCTTATTCTTCACAGTGCGCAATTTCGCTAACTCACGCATGACGTCGGTGCGATAAACGCCAGTATCTGGATTGACATTAATCATTCGGCATCGTCCGCAGGCTTTGGCTTTGCGAAGCAACACATTTCCAATTTGAATGGTTTGCCATTCGTCTTCCTCGAACGAACGTTCGGTTTGGAAAAGTAAATTCGGACGGAAATATCTAGCGTCAATGGGTTCTTCCAAATGCGCATTCAGCGCATCAAGCGAAGCACTTCCTAAAATTAAGATTGGAAAACTGTCTGCGAATGAACTCGCTGTTGATTCACCGGTTAGTGGAGCCATTTCCATTCGTTCGGGTTGAAGTGGCATGCGAATGAGACGCACTTCTTCCTTCAAAAAATCAGAAAAAAAAGTATTTAGGTTTTGGCTCTCTTCAAATCCGAAAACATCCGAATCCCAAACCCGCGATTCAATTTTTTTATGTTGGAAATCATTCGTTTCAAGTTCAAGATTTTCAGATTGATTGTTGAAGGAAAAAACAAATCCATTTTCGGAAAGACTTGTTTCAATGAGTGAAAGCTCGGGGCGTTCTCTTCGCGTGATGAACGTGTTGTTGGAATCGACCAACATCCAATTGCGATCGAATTTCAATCCGTGTTGAAACACCTCAGATGAGGTTACCTCTATGCCGTTCAACGATTTTACTGGATAAATTGAAATTGACTTCAACATAAAAACGAAGGTAGCGCATGTCTGATGTATTTTTGCATCACATGAATTTGCAGAACAATTTATTGCTTCGTGCTGCGAAAGGCGAGCAAGTGGAACGCACTCCCGTTTGGGTTATGCGTCAGGCCGGAAGAGTCCTACCCGAATACCGCGCAACTCGCGCTAGAGCGGGGTCATTCATCACGTTGGTGCGCACACCCGAGTTGGCGTGTGAGGTGACTTTACAGCCCGTTGATATTTTGGGTGTAGACGCAGCTATTATTTTCTCAGACATTCTGGTTATTCCGGAAGCTATGGGATTGCCTTACGAGATGGATGAAGGGAAGGGACCACGTTTTCCGAATACCATTAAAACCAAAGATGATTTAGCGAAACTTTCAACCACAGAGATTGAGGGGAAGTTGAACTACGTGGCCGAAGCCTTGAAGCTTACCAAGCAAGAATTGAATGGAAGAGTGCCTCTGATAGGCTTTGCCGGAGCGCCTTTCACTCTTTTTTGTTATATGATCGAAGGTCAAGGCAGCAAGGAGTTTGCGAAAGCAAGACGAATGATGCGTGAAAATCCGGAGTTAGCTCACGGATTACTCTCTGCTATTTCAGATGCTACCATTGCTTACTTGAGAATGCAAATAGCTTCGGGAGCTGATTTGATTCAGCTGTTCGATTCATGGGCGGGAGTGTTGGGACCCGATTCGTATCGCGAGTTTTCACTTCCATACATCAATAGAATTTTAGCGGCTATACCTGAAGTTCCTCGAACCGTTTTCGCAAAGGGAGCGTGGTATGCGATAGAAGATTTCGCGAACTCTCCGTGCGAGACCATTGGACTCGATTGGACGGTTCAGCCGGAATTGGCACGGAAATGGGCAGGAGCGAAAACAGTGCAAGGAAACCTAGACCCTTCGGTGCTCTATGGAGACTTTGCTAGCATTAAAAAAGCCACAAGAGAAATGCTTCAAAAGTTTGGAACTCAAAAACATATTGCTAACTTAGGCCACGGAGTTTATCCAGATATTTCTCCCGATAACCTAAAGTGCTTTATTGATACCATAAAAGAATACCCTAACGAAAAGTAAAATGATTATGAAACGTTTATTATTAGCTGTATTGACGCTTGCAGTAGTTGGAGCAACGGCTCAAAAGAAAACTGACAAGGCAGCGGCAGAACCAAAAGGAATTGTTCCGAATGGTAACTTCGATGACTTCGAATTTAAATCGTTGAAGACCCCGAATCAAGTAGACTTGGCAACGCCATGGCTTACTCCAAACGTTACCCTTTGTGATCTTTTCGCGAAAGGAGTGAAGAGCCCGAAAATTCAGGTTCCGACCAACGAGCATGGTGTTCAAGAACCAGCTTCGGGTACAAGCTATGCAGGGTTTAGAGCCTATTCGAAAGATCCAAAAAAAACAAGAACCTATCTTGAAGTTAAGCTGAATCAAAAGCTTGTTAAAGGACAGCAATATTGCATTCGTTACAGCTTGAGTCTAGCAGAGCTATCAAAATTCGCAGTCAACAATGTAGGTGTTTACGTTACTGAAAAGAAACTTCAGTATTCAAAAGACAACGCCATTATGGTTGAACCACAAGTGACCATAGCAGAAAATGTTCCCATTAATATCATGGACTCTTGGGAGCATATTTGTGGAACCTTCACCGCAGCTGGCGGAGAAGAGTATATTGTTATCGGCGGATTCGGCGCTGAAGACAAAATGAAAATTGAAAAAATGAAGAAGCCCGCGGGCGTTTCGGGAACTGTTTTGAACGAAGCATATTACTTCCTTGACAATGTTGAAATTGTTGCCATAGACGCCAAGAGTCAATGCAACTGTTCGAAGAAAAGCAAGCCACAAGCACAGTTTATCTACAGCAGCTCTGTTGCTCGTGAGACTGGAGCGAAGCCTGCAGATATCATTAACACAACGGTGGTTTACTTCGCAGCATTAACTGAATTGGTTCCTGGACAATTCGATTCAAACATTGAAGAAGTAGCTGCATTGTTAAAGTCGAACCCAACCTTGAACATTGAATTGATCGGGCATTCTGATGCCGATGAAATTGCTGAAGCGAAGGTTGACGAGGAAGTTGCGAATATGGCTGAAAAGCGCGCGAACGCTGTGAAAGAAGCATTGGTTGGTTTCGGAATTAACGGTGCACGCATTTCTGTGACTTTCGTAGACGATGCACAACCTGCAAGTACTTTCAATTCACCATCTGGACACGCTCAAAACAGACGCGTAGTTTTCAAGGTGAAATAAGAGACCTTAAACTTTTTAAAGGGGAGTGGCAATAATTTGCGCTCCCCTTTTGTTTTGTAGCTAAATTCGAAGCATTGAAGAAATTGATACGATATAGTTTATTCCTTTTTGTTCTAAGCCTAATGCAGGATTTATGTCTTGCTCAGAACTTGGTATTGAATTCCAGTTTTGAAGAGCACCAAGGATGTCCCGTAGATTTCAATCAAAGTCAGCTTACACACATTGTCTCTTGGAAGCAGCCCGGACAAGGAACCCCAGACTATTTCAACAGTTGCAGCAAATCTGTTGGTGTTCCGAAAAATGTTTTTGGAAGTGAGAACGCTGCAACGGGTCAAGCCTATGCAGGCTTTGTAAATTACACCTTCAACAAGAAAAATTACCGCGAGTATTTATCTTCTGAATTAAGCAGACCGCTGAATCCTGGAGAGTTGGTTTGTATTGAAATTAGTATTTCCTCGGCCGATTTATGCAACTTCGTAACAGATGGTTGCGGCATAGTTTTGAGTAAAGAAGAACTTCGTCAGAAAGGAATGACTTGCATTGAAATGAAGGCGACCATTGAGAATCCGCATTTGTACATTCTCGATCAGAAAGAAGGTTGGGTGAAGATGGGCGATGTATATAGAGCTTCGGGCGGAGAAAGGTTTATCACCATTGGAAATTTTAAGAGCGATAGATCAACAAAGATTCTTCACAGCACGGGAAACGATAAAGGCATGGGAGACTACAGCTATTTGTATGTAGACGATGTAGTCGTGAAGACGGTTAAAACGAAGGAAGAGTGTTCCTGTGAAAATGAAGTCTTACAATCACTGGTTTTCGATCCACCGCTTCAATTAAGTCAGTACGATGAAATAAGACTCGACGACATTTTTTTCGATTTCGATAAATTCAATTTAACCGATAGTGCAAAGAAAGAACTCGATGAAGTTTATGTTTTGTTGAAGAAGAACAAGGCTATGTATTTGGAAGTGCAGGGACATACCGACAGCAGGGGCAAAGACGATTACAACGTGACGCTTTCTAAAAATAGGGCAGAGGCGGTGGTAAGTTATTTAATGAAGAAAGGCATAGACCGATCACGGTTGGAAATAAAATACTTCGGCGCTACAAAACCAGCAACCACCAATGATTCAGACGAGGGACGTGCGAAAAATAGAAGGGTGGAATTTAGAGTTTTGAAAAAACGATTCGAGCTAATTGAAAACAGTTGATTAAACGTTTTTCGAATTAATGCTGTCCCAAATAACGTCTTTCAATTCATCAATGTTCTTTTGACCAACTGCAGAAATGAAGACATGCTTAATGCCGCGAGGTAATAGCTTTTTCATTTGCTTCTCCATAACATCGTCGATCATATCACATTTCGTAATAGCCAAAATGCGCGGTTTGTCGAGCAATTCAGGATTGAATTTCTTCAATTCATTCAACAAAATTTTATATTCTGCTTTAATGTCGTCGGCATCGCAAGGAACCATGAACAACAACGTTGCGTTGCGTTCAATGTGGCGTAGGAAGCGGTGTCCAAGTCCTTTTCCTTCAGAGGCTCCTTCAATAATTCCAGGAATATCGGCCATGACGAAACTTCGATCGTTTCGGTAACGCACCATTCCTAAATTTGGAACAAGGGTTGTAAACGGATAGTCGGCAATCTCGGGCTTGGCTGCAGATACCACAGAGAGCAAAGTCGATTTTCCAGCATTCGGGAAACCAACCAATCCAACATCGGCAAGAACTTTCAATTCGAGAATTTTCCATTCTTCAACACCCTCTTCTCCCGGTTGAGCGTAGTCTGGAGCTTGGTTGACAGCGGTCTTGAAATTGTGATTTCCTAAACCACCACGTCCACCTTTAGCAATGATGTACTCTTGACCTTCTTCGTTTATTTCACAAAGCACTTCGCCTGTTTCAACGTCGCGCGCAATTGTGCCAATAGGTACTTCCAAATATTCGTCTTCGCCTTGCTTACCTGATTTGTGCGAACTACTTCCGCCTTCGCCCGGTTCAGCAATAACGTGCTTGCGGTACTTCAAGTGAAGTAGCGTCCAAATGTTTCTATTTCCACGCAAAATGATGTGTCCACCTCTTCCGCCGTTTCCTCCATCAGGACCTCCACGCGGGACGAATTTCTCTCTGTGCATGTGTCTAGAGCCAGCACCGCCTGCTCCAGAGCGACAACAGATTTTTACGTAATCGACGAAGTTTGAATTGCTCATGCTAATGTGTCTATTGCACTGAACAAGCGATTAGAGATTTCATCCAACTCACCAATTCCGTCTATTGCAAAAAATTTATTTTGTCCTTTATAATACTCCGCTACTGGCGCAGTCTCTCTCTTATACACTTCAATTCGATTTCTAACAATGGAAATATCTCCGTCGTCTGCGCGTCCAGATGTGGCCGCGCGACCCAACAATCTTTTCTCTAATTCAGCTTCTTCAACCTCCAAAGCCAACATACAAGAAATGGTCTGGTCTTTTTCACGTAACATTTCGTCAAGCGCCAAGGCTTGCGGGGAAGTGCGTGGGAAGCCGTCGAATATAAATCCGCTCGCTTCTGGAAAGGCTTCCAATTCGCTTTTTAACATGTTAATGGTTACCTCGTCGGGAACCAAATTCCCAGCGTCCATGTAGCTTTTCGCAAGCGTACCTAAGGCTGTAGCTTCTTTAATGTTTTTGCGAAAAATGTCGCCGGTGCTCAAATGCACCAACTTGTATCTGTTCACCAAACGCTCGCTTTGGGTTCCTTTTCCAGCACCCGGAGGGCCGAAGAGTACAATGTTAATCATGTCTTTGGGTTGAATTGAACTGCAAATGTACAACACGCGCATGGTTTTCGTGGTGTTTTCGGCCATCTGAATTATCTTCGCAGAAATAATGAAATTATGAATTACGATGTTATTGTTTTAGGAAGCGGACCCGGCGGATATGTAACTGCAATTCGCGCTAGCCAATTGGGATTAAAAACAGCGGTTATTGAACGCGAAGCTTTAGGCGGAATTTGTTTGAACTGGGGCTGTATTCCAACCAAAGCTCTTTTAAAGAGCGCATCGGTTTTTGAATATATCAATCATGCGAAAGAATACGGTATCGAAGTAAGCGGTGCTAAAGCAGATTTTTCTGAAGTGGTGAAAAGAAGCCGCGGCGTTGCAGATGGCATGAGCAAAGGAGTTCAATTCTTAATGAAGAAGAACAAGATTGACGTGATCATGGGTAGCGGAAAAGTTTTAGCAGGAAAGAAAATTCAAGTGACTGCTGCTGACGGAACTGTTTCTGAAGTAAGCGGAAAGCATATCATTATTGCAACAGGTGGACGTTCACGCAGCTTGCCGAACATGCCACAAGATGGAAAGAAAATCATTGGATACCGCGAAGCGATGACTTTGCCAGAACAACCTAAGTCTATGGTTGTTGTGGGTTCTGGAGCAATCGGAGTAGAGTTCGCGTATTTCTACAACGCAATGGGAACGAAAGTGACTATTGTTGAATACGCACCGAACGTGGTTCCGGTGGAAGACGAAGACATCTCAAAAGCATTGGCGAAGTCGTTCAAGTCTGCAGGAATTGAAATTCACACTTCTTCAGAAGTAACTTCAGTGGACACTTCAGGAAAAGGATGTAAAGTGAATGTGAAAACCGCTAGCGGCGAGCAAGTGATCGAATGCGACATTGTGTTGTCTGCTGCGGGTGTTGTTGCAAACATTGAAAACATTGGTTTGGAAGATGTGGGTATTGTTACCGACAAAGGAAAAATCATGGTAGACAAATACTACCAAACAAACATCCCTGGTTACTATGCCATCGGTGACTGCGTGCCTGGTCAAGCACTGGCTCACGTAGCAAGTGCGGAAGGTATTACTTGCGTTGAAAAAATTGCAGGTCACCATCCACAACCGATCGATTACAACAATATCCCAGGTTGTACCTACTGTTCACCTGAGATTGCTAGCGTAGGTTACACCGAGAAGGCTGCGAAAGAAGCTGGATACGAATTGAAGATTGGTAAGTTCCCATTCAGTGCATCTGGAAAAGCAAGTGCAGCTGGACACAAAGATGGTTTCGTGAAATTGATTTTCGATGCGAAATACGGCGAGTTGTTGGGTGCACATTTAATTGGTGCGAACGTGACTGAAATGATTGCCGAGTGTGTTGCATTGCGCAAGTTGGAAACAACAGGAATGGAATTGGTGAAAACCATTCACCCGCATCCAACCATGAGCGAAGCCATTATGGAAGCGGCTGCTGCTGCTTACGGCGAGGTGATTCACTTGTAAGAATAGTATGAAAAAATATGTTGTTGCACTCTTGAGCTTCTTGTTCATCTCGCAATTGACCTTTGGTCAGGCGGGTGGAACAAGTTGCTCAAATGCAGTGACACTAACTTGTGGACAGAACATTGGCGGAAGCACGCTCGGTGTTCTTCCAGACAATTTCGATTCAGGAAATTTTGAAGGCACTGCGGGTCAGCTGTGGTACACGTTCACTCCGCTCGGAAGTGGAACGGTTGAAGTAAGTCTTTGTAGCAACAACACCAATTACGACACGCGCGTTCATGCGTATTCGGGTGCTTGTGGAAATTTAACTTTTATTGCGGAAGACGACGACGCTTGTGTGAATCCGGTATTCGCAAGTGATCTAGTCTTTCCGGTTACCGCAGGGGTAACGTATTTCGTTCGTGTAGGTGGAAGTTTCACCAATGCCGGAACCTACGAAGGATCATTCTCATGCAATCTTTCTATACTTGGTTGCACGAATCCATTGAGTTGTAATTTCAATCCGATTGCGAACACCAACGACGGTTCATGTGACTTTGCTTCGTGCTACGGATGTAAATATGCGAATGCCTTGAATTACGATGCAACCGCGACGTTCGATGATGGATCTTGTTTGTTTGCAGCGGTGATTCCGGGATGCACGAATAGCGCAGCTTCGAATTACAACGCGACGGCAACGTTAGATAACGGAACGTGTTTGTATCCGGGTTGTACGAATGCTGCGGCATACAATTTCAATCCGATTGCGAATGTCGACGATGGCAGTTGTGATTTAATAGGCACGTGCTTCGGCGACATGAATCAAGATGGAGTGATCACGATCGAAGATGTGATGCTATTTATTGCAACGTTCGGAACGAACTGCAATTAGATCTGTCCGGCTTCGAAAATTTCAGTAACCTTTTCTAGTGCGTAATCTATTTCTTCTTTCGTCGTGTAACGCGAGAAAGAGAAACGGACAGCGGGCTGTCCTTCGCGCAACGCACCAATGGCGTCTAATACGTGGCTCCCTTTTGTTGCGCCGCTGCTACATGCACTTCCGCCAGAGGCGGCTATTCCTTCAAGATCTAACAAGAACAAAAACATGTCGTTGTTTTTCGTTGGAGGAAAGGTTGTGCTTAAAACCGTGTAAAGACTATCGGTACTTTCCGATTTTCCATTGAAGGTAATTCCAGGAATACGTTTTTTCAATTCAGCAGCCAAGTATTGCTTCAATCCGCTAACGTATGCTTGGTGCTCTTCCACTTCGCTGAACGCAAGATCCATGGCTTTCGCCATGCCCATTATTCCTCCGGTGTTTTCCGTTCCTCCGCGCATGCCGCGCTCTTGTCCGCCGCCGGTAATGTCTGCAAACCCGGGAACATTTTTTCGAATGAAAATAAATCCAACACCTTTGGGCCCGTGGTATTTGTGCGCAGCAGCGTTAATGAAATGAATAGGTGTTTCTTTTAGGTTGAAACGATAGTGTCCCATGGTTTGAACCGTGTCGCTATGAAACACGGCGCCGTGCTCTGCACAAATAGCCGCAACTTCTTCCAACGGAAGTAAGTTCGCTATCTCATTGTTACCATGCATAAGCGAAACGTACGTCTTCACGCCATCGCTTAAGGTATTTCGAATGTCATTTAAATCAATGCTTCCGTCTGAAGTCAAGGCCACCCAATGCACAGAAACTTTTCCTTCTTCCTGAAGTTTTTCAGCAGTCTTTACAATGGCACTGTGTTCAATTTTTGAAGTGATAATGCGCTTGCATCCCATGTCGCGAACGGCAATGTTCATCGCAAGATTGTCTGCCTCTGTTCCTCCGCTTGTGAAATAAATTTCTCCAGGTTCGCAGTTCAAATGCTTCGCAATGCTGCGACGCGCGGTTTCGATTTGCGTCTTTACTTTTCTTCCGAAAGAGTGTGTGGAGGATGGATTTCCGAATTCTGTTTTCAAGAAGTTCGAAATAACATCTACTACTTCAGGAGCAACAGGAGTCGTTGCTGCGTTGTCTAAATAAGCTTTCATTCTGCGGAAGGAATGTGTTGTTTAATTTTTTGAATGAGCTCAATCGCTTCTTCATTCGTTGGTGCTTCAGCGTAAATTCTAACGATTGGCTCGGTGTTGCTCTTGCGCAAATGCACCCATCCGTTCGAGAAGTCTACCTTCACACCGTCAATGGTATTTACTTTTTCATTTTGAAATTCTTTCGCAACAGTTGCAAGTATTCCATCTACATCGAGACTCGGACTTAAGACCACCTTGTCTTTAATCATCTGATAAGTTGGATACGTTGCACGCATTTCAGAAACAGAATTGAAGTTCTTCGCGAGGTGCGTTAAGAACAACGCTATTCCAACAAGCGCATCTCTTCCGTAATGCGTTTCCGGATAAATAATACCGCCGTTTCCTTCGCCGCCAATTACGGCTCCAATTTCTTTCATCTTCGCAACAACGTTCACTTCGCCTACAGCAGAAGCTTCGTAGCGTTGTCCGTGTTTGTGTGTTACATCTGCCAATGCACGACTGCTTGAAAGATTGCTCACCGTAGGGCCGGGAGTAATGCCAAGCAAATAATCTGCAATGGCTACCAAGGTGTATTCTTCACCGAATAAACTTCCATCTTCACAAACGAAAGCCAAGCGATCTACATCTGGATCAACCACAATTCCCAAATCGCATTTCTCTTTCTTAACTATGGAAACAATGTCGGTCAGATGTTCTGCCAACGGCTCTGGATTGTGCGCGAAATGTCCGTCTGCTTTGCAGTGAATCGGCACTATGTTTTCAATTCCCAAAGCGTCTAGCAATGCAGGAACATAAATGCCTCCGGTGCTATTGATTCCATCTACAGCAATCTTGAATTTTTTATTTGCAATGGCTTCAACATCTACGGTGTTTATTCCAAGAATATGTTGAATGTGCGCCTTCATGAAATGACGTTCTTCTATGCTGCCCAATTCGTCTACTGTGCAGAAGGCGTAGTCGTCGGCATCTGCTCTGCGCAACACTTCTTTTCCTTCATCGCCAGAAATGAACTCGCCCTTTTCGTTGAGTAACTTCAAGGCGTTCCATTCTTTCGGATTGTGGCTAGCGGTTAGGATAATACCTCCGTTCGCTTTGCTTTCTGTAACGGCCCATTCCACCGTTGGGGTGGTGGAAAGTCCAGCGTCTATGACATGTACACCCATTCCTACCAGCGTATTCATCACAAGGTTTTGAAGCATCTCTCCGCTAATGCGCGCATCTCTTCCTACTACAATTGAAATATGTTGTTTGTTGTTTCTATGTTGAAGGAATGCAGCGAATGCCGCCGTGAATTTCACCGTGTCGAGCGGAGTTAAATGTTCGCCAGGAACGGCGCCAATGGTTCCGCGAAATCCGGAAATAGATTTTATTAAGGTCATGTCTTTAAAATAACTTGTGCAAAGATACTTCACCGAAAGAGTTAAACTTCGTTCTTTGTGACATGAATCATTTGGCACACTTGTACCTTTCCTCAGACAATGAAGAGGAGATGGTTGGACAATTTATTGCCGACGCAGTAAAGGGAAACGATTTCAATTTGTACAGTCCGAATATTCGTCAGGGAATTCTTCTTCATCGATGGGTCGATTCATTCACAGACACACATGATTTGGTGAAGGAACTGCGTGCTGCGTATCGCCCGAATTTGGGTTTGTATAGTGGCGTGCTCATTGACTTGGTTTTTGATCATTACTTGGCGAAAGATTTTCAAAATCATTCCGGAAGAATGCTAGAAGAGTTTCAGCAATTTTCTTTTCACGTTTTGAATAAGCACGAAGAAATATTTCCGGAAAGAATGAAGAATTATTTCTTCCACATGAAAGACAAACAATTCATGATGAAGTATGCGAATCCATTGGGAATGGCGGTCATTGTTAGGCAAATGGGGATTCGTATTCCGCGCGGTGGGGCGTTGCTAACAGCCGGAGATTTTTTTATGGATTATGTTGAAATGGCTTCGGCTTATTTCACTCCTTTTTTCGAAGAATTGCAAAGAGAGTTTGCACTGAAGCGAATGAGCTTATTGCATGAAAATAAAATTGATTAAGTTTGTAGGAAACCCCTTTCATGATTCGTTCGTGAAAGCAAATCAGAATACTTGAAGAAATCTGTTTGGCGCGTCATAATTGTTTCACTTGCTTTGCTTGGAGGCGTTGCATTTATGTTTTCGTTACTTTCTCCGAAGAAGCAGCTTCGTGAGTTCGAGCAAGATCCGAATTTACCTGAATTGGTGTCTGTTGATTTAGACAGCATTCGCGCAAGAGGCAAGCTTATTATTCTTACTGAAAACAGTTCTTCCACCTATTATTTATACAAGGAAGAACCGAAGGGATTCGATTACGAATTGGCTGAGCAATTCGCGGAATTTTTGAAAGTGAAATTGGAAGTTCGTGTCATTGAGAACTTGGATAGCATGTTCGCCATGCTATACAGAGGGGAAGGAGACATTATTGCTTCGAACCTTACGGTGAATGAACAGCGCAAGAAATTCTTAGCATTTTCTCCGCCTATCTACCAAACCAAGCAGGTTTTAGTTCAGCGAAAAGACACTGCAAATAAACTGCTGGAAAATGGCATTGTGGTTCATTCGATCAACGAGCTGGATCGTTTGCCTATTCATGTCCATGCTTACTCTTCTTTCTACAGAAAGCTAGAAGAAATTTCAAAAAATTCAGGAATGAATCTGCAGGTGATTGAAGCCAGTGGGAAGGTAGGAACGGAAGAATTGCTTCAGGAGGTGGCCAGCGGTGCGGTTCCTGCAACAGTAACCGACAAGAGTTTGGCGTTTCTAAGTTTTGAAGATTATCCGAATTTAGATATGTCAGTTGACTTAAGTGAAGATGAAGACATTGCCTGGGCGGTTCGTCCGAATGCCTATTTATTGCAGGGGCGCTTGAATACTTTTTTAGCTGGAAGATCGGGCCGCCGACTCATTAATAAAATTTATCGAAGATATTTTGGACGTGCTGAAGAGCATTGGTCGGGTGGCGTTCAGCGCTTTTTTTCGATGCCCCCAATCATGGAAGGAGCACTTTCTCCTTACGATTCGCTATACAAAGTTCACTCGGCCATCGTTGGCTGGGATTGGAAATTACTCACGGCCTTAAGCTATGTTGAATCTGGATTTAATCCGAATGCAGAATCGTGGGC
>CANGEF010000028.1 GCA_947452685.1 Flavobacteriales bacterium
GAACATCACCTTCGAACGTCCTCTTGCAAACGGATTGTACTTTGTTGAAGCCATCTTCAACGGAGAAGTTCAAACACAACGTTTGATGGTTCAGAAGTAAACGATATTTCTTGCATTGAAAAGCCCTTCCGAATTGGAAGGGCTTTTTTTGTTTTCTATGTTGAAGGTTAAATTACTTAACAATCCACTTCCAACATTTCTTGTGAAGTATTGGAATACATATTCCCATTAATGGAACAAGAATTACTGTGAATATCAGTGTTCTCAATAAAGGATGAAATTCTTTAATAAGCGGGAATACCAAGGCAAACATGAGGTTAATAACCGGATAAACAAATAACCAACTAATTAAAAGTAGTTTCCATTTCTTTGGAGAGGGAGTGAAGTTTTCAGACATGATTTTTATTTTGGTGTTAAATCTAATCAGAATAACTCAGAACGAAATGATTAGAAAATTAACCTTTACTTCGATGCTCTTTTTCTTGTTTCAATCGTAACAATCCAAAAAATGATTCCACTTAAAATAGCTGCGAAAAAACACCAGGTACTTGGCAATGAATGTTTGAAAAACATAAACGCCAAGACCAATGCAATGAAGTTCGCAACGGCCAACACCTTCGCTCCTTTCAGTGAAGAGACGAATAGCGGAACAACGGTCACGATCACATACGTTAGCTGCTGAATTATTTGAATTTTATTCTCGAATGCTGAAGCGCTTACGGTGTAGTCTATGTGGAAATCATTCACTAGCGGTTGTGGATTTCCGGTAAGAAGCGTGTAGATGGAATGAAGGCCAGATGCGCTTCCCAGAAGGAATAGATAAAAATTGATTTTCTTTTTCAGTTCGGGAGTTTCTGTTTTGTAAATGGAATAGGGCATAAGTATGGGCCACAACACCCAAGCGAAAAACAAGAACGCTTTAGTAGCCGTTTCTTGAATGAATTGAAAGTTGAAATTGTTGAAGCTTAACCACACAAACCCTTCTGTGAATTGCTGAACAGCAAAAAGAAATGGAATAGCACCGAGAAATTTCAAGTTGGAGTCTTTGCTCTTCTTGAAGGTGGCAACGCCAATGGTTCCAATTACCAAAGACGCAGAAAAACTAGCGGTAGCGGAAAAGCACATATCAAATATTTTTTTCAATGTACTTCGAAATAGTTGGAAGGCGACTTTTCTTTTTTGTTTTGTTAGTTTTGCATCATGATAAAAATTGAAACGCACATCAATTCTTCCATTCAGAATGTTTGGGAGATGTGGACTACTCCGGAACACATTTGCAATTGGAATTTCGCTGACGTTGATTGGCATTGTCCGGCTGCACGGTTAGATTTAACGGTAGGTGGAAGTTTTACATACACCATGGCTGCACGTGATGCTTCGTTTCAATTTGATTTTAGCGGAGCGTACACTTCTGTAGTGGTGAATGAGCGCATCGATGTTATTCTTGAAGATGGAAGGTTGTGGAATACCACATTTGAAGAAGTGGAAGGAGGAGTGAAGGTTACGGAGGAATTCGATCCAGAGAATGAGAATCCGGAAGACATGCAGCGCATGGGATGGCAGATGATCTTGGATCGTTTTAAGAATTATGTCGAATTGAAAAACTAAAAACTATGGCAACGAAATTTTCAACGTGTTTGTGGGCGCATGATGCCAAGGGAATGGCGGAGTATTACAAGAATGTCTTTGCCGATTTTCAATTCATATCAGAGAACCCTATGGCGGCGGTATTTGAAGTAGCAGGCAATCGATTGATGTGTTTGAACAACGGACCTCAGAACATGGAATTCAACGAAAAGGTTTCTTTTGTTTTATCGGTAGATACGCAAGACGAAATTGATCATTACTGGAATTACTTCACGCAGGAAGGACAAGCGGGTCAATGCGGTTGGTTGAAAGACAAATACGGTGTGTCGTGGCAGGTTGTTCCAAGCATCTTAGGCAAGCTCATGACCAATCCTGAAACCGCTCCGAAAGCGGCCTACGCCTTCATGCAAATGTCGAAGTTCGACATTGCGAAGTTGGAAGAAGCGGTTCGTTAATTATTTTTTATCCCGAAGGGAAAAGTCCACTTCGTGGATACATCCGCAATAAGGATACATCCCGACGGGATTCGTCCACTTCGTGGATTGGTCCGCATAGCGGATTTGTCCCTACGGGATTTGTCCACATTGTGGATGTCTGCAGAGCTTAATTTAGCCGACATGAAGAAACTTCACTATCTCATTTTAGCACTATTCATTTCAATGACCTCATGTTTGCCAATTCGAACGCTGAATTCAACGACTTATATAAAGGCGAACGATGCATTTATTTTAGGCGAGAATGAACACGGGCGTTTTCAAGTAACGGTTACGAATACCTCCATTGCACCGGTAGATATTTGGCAATATCCCTTGTCGGGTGAAAGACATTCGTTGGTGTCGTTGCGTCCAACTGAAAAGATAAAATTGAAGGTCGAAGAGAACACTTCCATTCGAATTGAAAATTCTTCCAAAGAGCAAGTGGCAGTGAGGCTTCGAGTAAAGGGAGATTTAGGACTCTCGATGAACTATCGGGAGAAGTAGAGATTTATTTGGTTGGAAGAGGCAGTTCGTTAATTATTTTTTATCCCGAAGGGAAAAGTCCACTTCGTGGATTCGTCCGCAATGCGGAGTTATCTAAGCAACCAATCAATGACATTTATTTTTTGAATACCGTTAATATTCGTTGTGTCAAAGTCCATGGTTAAGAGATATTTCGGATAGCTATCGCGTATGTTTTGAAACGCAGCAAGCTCTCTTGCTAGCGTTTTCTCGTCACTAACAGTATAGGCAACTTGGTAGTACTCGTATTCATTGTTTGCTTTTTGAACAATGAAGTCAATTTCCTTTTCATTGTTTTTCCCCACATATACTTTCCCACCTCTGCGCAGTAACTCAAAGTAAATGACGTTTTCTAATTTGTGTCCGAGATTTCCGTCAACTTTATTCGTTGTGGTAATATTCTTTAATCCAAGATCTATTAGATAATACTTTTCATTGGTCTGAAGGAGTCCTTTTCCTTTTACATCGAATCTCGCAGCCGGATAAAGGATGTACGACTTAATAAGGAAGTCGAGGTATTTGGTTATTGTGTTGTGCGAAATGGATTTGTTCCCTTTGCTTAACTCCTCTGCAATATTTCCGGGAGAGAGATAAGAACCAACATGTTCAAAAACGAAATCGATCAATCGTTTAAGGTTATGAAGATTTCGTAAGTTATATCTCGTGGCAATGTCCTTTATGACAACCGTATTGTATATCGTTTGCAGGTAATCATTAACAAGATTTTCATCGATTTTAGACAGGCTAACGGCTTCAGGAAATGAACTTGTATTCATGTATTTTCTGAATAGTCTGTCCGTGTTGCCATCTTCAGGAAATGCTTGGGTGTATTCTTTAAAAGAGAATGGATGAATATTTATAGCGATGTATCTTCCAGAAAGTAATGTAGCTAATTCACTAGAGAGTAAATAGGCATTGGACCCCGTGACATACAGGTCTATATTTTTTTTGGTGAACAGCGCATTGACTAATTTTTCGAAATCAGTGATCAGCTGAACCTCATCGAGAAAAATATAATATTTTTCAGTTTCAGAAGTCTTTTGAATAATCTCATCGTAAAGCTTTGACCAATGATTCAAATGGATGTTCTCTCTTTCTTCAAAATTGAAAAACTGAATGTTTGAATCATGTATTCCGTTGTTTTTCAATTCAAGACAAAAGGCTTGCAACAACGAAGATTTTCCAGATCTTCGAATGCCTGTGATCACCTTTATCAGATTTTGATCTTTAAGTAATCTAAGTTTTTGAAGGTAATCTTCTCGAGCAATCATGGCGTTATTTAAACAGTTGAATATCACAAATATAGGCTCCTTATTGACAAAAACTAGCGGAAATTGCATTTTTTGTCAATAAGAGCCGTAAATCACTGAAAAATAAGTGTTTGAATTTTACAAGTAAGTTATCCCCACGGGATTAGTCCACTACGTGGATACATCCCGAAGGGAATATTTTTCCAACAAAAAAGCCTCGCATTTCTGCAAGGCTTCGCTCCCCAGCCTGGACTCGAACCAGGGACCCCATGATTAACAGTCATGTGCTCTAACCAACTGAGCTACTAAGGAATTTAACATTTTTAGTGGAACTCTTCGTTCCAACAAAAACAACTCCTCTTTGTCTTCAGTCTTCTGTCGTAACCAGAATAAAGCACCCGTTAGGGATTTCAAGAGAGGTGCAAATTTAAACAACATTTTTAATTCTACAAGAACATTCGCAAAAAAAAATACTTCTTTTCATTTTCTCCGATGTACTTTTGATTATCAATATGAGTCTATGATTTTAGCCTTTCAACTTATACTTTCCCTCTCCATTCTGATTATCCTTCACGAACTGGGACACTTCATTCCTGCACGACTATTCAAAATTCGCGTAGAAAAATTCTACCTCTTCTTCGATCCGTGGTTCAGCCTGGTGAAAAAGAAAAAAGGAGACACCGAATACGGTATCGGTTGGTTGCCATTGGGCGGATACGTGAAAATCGCCGGTATGGTAGACGAAAGCATGGACAAAGAAGCCATGGCGCTGCCACCACAAGATTGGGAATTCCGCGCGAAACCAGCTTGGCAACGTCTCATCGTTATGATGGGCGGAGTGATCGTGAACATGATCGTTGGATTCGTGCTATACGCCATTATCCTTGGGATGTGGGGACGCGATGTTCTTCCAGTTGAAAATGTGAAGTTCGGTGTGCACGTGAACGAAACCATGAAGGCTGCAGGATTTCAAGAAGGTGATAAAATTTTAGCCCTAAACGGAGAACGCCCTGAAAGCTTCAGCGAAGTAAACAAATCTCTTCTCGTAGATAATATTTCTGTCGTGACCATTGAAAGAGGCGGACAGAAAATGGACATTAACATTCCTGCAAACATTGGTCAGCAATTGGTAGACGGAGGAGTGAAGTCTGCGCCCTTCGCAGTAAGACTTCCGTGCGTTGTCGATAGTGTAGTTGCTGGAAACAAAGCCGCTGAAGCGGGTCTAATGAAAGGAGACAGTGTTGTTGGTTTGGGCAATGTTCATTCCATCTACTTCAACGACATCAAGGCGGAATTGTCGAATAAAAAAGGTCAAACCGTTCCCATGTGGGTGAAGAGAAACGGACAAGAAGTTCAGTTGAATGTTGGAGTAAACGACGACGGTACCATCGGTTTCATTCCGAAAGCCGATGTAAAGCAATTTGGTGTGGAAACACTTCATTACGGATTCTTTGAAGCCATTCCAGCAGGCGCAGCTTGGGCGTGGGAGACATTTACCGATTACGGAAGTCAATTGAAATATTTGTTCTCTTCCTCAGGAGCAAAACAAGTAGGAGGTTTCGGATCATTCGCAAAAATGTTCCCAGACACGTGGGACTGGGCCATCTTCTGGGAACGCACAGCGTTCATCTCGTTAATCTTAGCCTTCATGAACATGCTTCCGATTCCTGCATTGGACGGTGGACACGTCATGTTCTTGCTTTGGGAAATGATTACAGGAAGAGCAGTGAGTCAAAAAATTCTTGAAAAGGCACAAATCGTTGGAATGGTGCTTCTTCTAGGTCTTATGCTTTGGGGAAATATCTTAGATATTTTCAGAGCAGTGGTTGGAAAGTAAAAAACGTGTTTATATTTGCACTCCTCTAATGAGAGGAAATGCCTAGATGGCGGAATTGGTAGACGCGCACGACTCAAAATCGTGTGTCCTCGGGCATGTGGGTTCGATTCCCACTCTGGGTACAGAGAAAGGCTTCTTCGGAAGCCTTTTTTTATGGGGTATATTTGCATAGGTGTAAACAAGGTTCTGCGAAAGGTGCTTCGCAAGGACGCTTCGCGTAGCGACCTTCCGCAGGAGCTTGTAAAACACCTTTCGTAGAATCTTGTAAAACACCTTCTGAAAGACCTTGCAAAGCACCTTTCGTAGAATCTTGTAAAACACCTTCTGAAAGACCTTGCAAAGCACCTTTCGCAGAATCTTGTAAAACACCTTCCACAGGACCTTGTGCAACATCTTCTGAAAGACCTTGTAAAACATCTTTCGCAGAATCTATGAAATTATATCGTAATATTGCAATATACAAATACAGCATGGGAACCACGAAAGCAGAACTCTTCACAAAGAAACAAAACGAAACCGCTTCGTTGTTGAAGGCTATTGCACATCCTGCACGTATAGCTATTGTTGAGTATCTAATGAATGTAGAGTCTTGTATATGCGGTGACATCGTGAACAAACTGCCTCTCGCGCAGCCTACAGTTTCACAGCACCTGAAAGAACTGAAGTCAGCTGGAATCATTCAAGGATCCATTGAAGGAAACTCCATCTGCTACTGCTTGAATGAAAAGACCATTCAAAAACTAAAAATCTATTTTGAAACAATAGAGAACAAAATTTCGAAACAAAATAAATGTTGTTGATATGAAAATCTCAGAATTGAAAAGCCGATTAAACGAAGTGGATACACTCGTTTTCGAATTACCAAACGGACAAACTGTTCCTGCGCATTTTCATGTGACGGAAGTGGGACTCGTTGCCAAACACTACATCGATTGCGGCGGTACCGTGCGCAATGAAAAAACAGCGAACTTCCAACTGTGGGAAGCAAACGACTTCAATCACCGCTTAGCTCCTTCGAAATTCTTGGGAATTATTCTTCAGTCGGAAAACATTTTCGATATGAATGACCTAGAGGTTGAAGTGGAATACCAATCGGAAACCATTGGGAAATACAACCTGGCTTTTGCAAATGGAAAATTCAAAATGATTTCAACGCAAACCAATTGTCTTGCGCAAGACAAATGCGGAATTCCACCGAGTAAATTGAAGGTGAGCTTGAAGACAATTGGCACGAATGCAAATACAACTTGTACACCTGGAGGAGGTTGTTGCTAATTCATATTTGTTATGCAAGTGAAACTCAAATTCCTCGATCGATTCCTAACCCTTTGGATATTCCTAGCTATGCTTGTTGGTGTAGGGTTGGGCTATTTCTTTCCAAACATTGCGAATATCACCAATAACCTTTCAGTTGGAACCACAAACATTCCGCTCGCCATTGGATTAATTCTAATGATGTTCCCTCCCTTAGCAAAGGTGAACTACAGCCTCTTGCCGAAGGCGTTTCAAGATAAAAAAGTCATGACGCTTTCGCTATTCTTGAACTGGATCGTTGGACCCATACTCATGTTCACCCTAGCGCTTTTGTTTCTGAAAGATGAACCGCATTATATGGTTGGACTCATTCTCATTGGACTTGCCAGATGCATTGCCATGGTTATTGTTTGGAACGATTTAGCTGGAGGAAACAGAGAATACGGAGCCTTGCTTATTGCGTTGAACAGCGTGTTTCAGGTGCTGTCTTATTCTTTCTATGCGTGGCTTTTCATTAACGTACTTCCAAACCAATTGGGATTCGGAAACTTCCATGTTTCAGTGCCCATGGGTGAAGTAACACAAAGTGTTTTCATCTATTTGGGAATTCCTTTTTTGGCTGGATTTTTAACGCGGACGTTCCTGATTAAATCGAAAGGAAAAGATTGGTACAACAGAGTTTTCGTTCCGAGAATTTCTCCCATTACACTTTACGCTTTGCTCTTCACCATTGTCTTGATGTTTAGTTTGAAGGGAGATAAAATTCTGGAATTGCCCTTCGATGTGTTGCGCATCGCTGTTCCTCTGGTGGTGTATTTTGTACTCATGTTTTTCGTGAGTTTTTTCGTGAACAAATCCATGGGAGTAGACTACTCGAAAAACGCAGCGATCTCATTTACCGCGACGGGAAATAATTTCGAGTTGGCCATTGCTGTAGCCATTGCAGTTTTTGGAATTCATTCGGCAGAAGCGTTTGTAGGTGTCATTGGTCCGTTGGTGGAAGTTCCGGTTTTAATCCTATTAGTGAAGGCGAGTTTATTCCTCAAGAAAAAATATTACACGCGATGAAAAACATTTTAGTTCTATGCACAGGTAACAGCTGCAGAAGTCAGATTGCAGAAGGTTTCCTTCGTCATTACGCCGGTGAAAAGGCAAACGTATACAGCGCCGGAGTTGAAACGCACGGCGTAAATCCGCGCGCAATTTCAATCATGAGTGAAGTAGGAATTGATATTTCAAATCACACATCGAATCACGTCGACGAATACGCGAACATCGATTTCGATTTTATCATTACCGTTTGCGACAACGCCAAAGAACGCTGTCCGTATTTCCCATCGAAGGCTGAAAGATTTCATTACAACTTTCCCGATCCGGCTAAGGCATCAGGAACGGAAGAGGAAATCATGAACGAATTTAGAAGGGTTCGTGAACAGATAGAAGATTATTGCAAGGAATTCATTCAGAAACACATTTAGAAAAATTTTACCTTGTACATTGCTTAAAATTCTTTCCAGATGAAAACATTTCAGAGCGACATTTCCAACAAAACATTTTCAATAGCTGAGCGAATTTCAGGTCTTATTGTACAGCCGAATATTTTGGAATTAATTCAACTCGAAAATCCCAATTTCACCGCAGATTCTCATTTAGCTATTTCTGAGTTGAATCATTTTCGTGAAAAATATTTGCGCGCACTCTTAGATAGAGAACGATTGGCTATTTCGGAGTTGGAAGGGGCTGTTCTTACTTCCATAAGCAACGAAACCACACTAGCAGATAAGATCGAATTTGAAGACAATACGACGTATACTTTTGGACAGCGATTGGCCGATAACGTGGCTACTTTCGGAGGAAGTTGGACCTTCATTATTGCATTCGGTGTGTTCTTGTTTATCTGGATAATCACCAATGTTTTTATTCTTGTATCACGTCCTTTCGATCCATATCCTTTTATCTTTTTGAACTTGATCCTTTCTTGCATTGCTGCGCTGCAAGCACCAGTGATTATGATGAGTCAAAACCGTCAGGAAGAAAAAGACCGAACACGTGCGAAGAAAGATTACATGATTAACCTGAAGGCTGAATTAGAGATTCGCATGCTTCATGAAAAAATAGATCACTTGATTTTGCACCAGCAACAAGATTTATTGGAAATTCAAAACATTCAAGTAGATATGCTGAAAGATGTTTTGAATAAATTTGAGAAATCAGCAAAGAAAGAATGACCTCCGTTTCAGAATACATTCAGGCACTGCCCGAAGAACGAAAAGTTGTTATTGAAAAGCTACGAATGCTTTTCAAGAAAAATCTTCCAAAGGGATTTGAAGAACAGCTGAGTTATGGAATGATTGGCTATGTGGTTCCGCATAAGATTTATCCAGACGGATACCACTGCGATCCGAAGTTGCCACTTCCTTTTTTAGCTATTGCATCGCAGAAGAATTTCATTGCGCTGTATCACATGGGTATCTATGCCGTTCCGGAATTGCACCATTGGTTTGTTTCAGAATATCCCAAACATTGCAAGTCGAAATTAGACATGGGGAAGTCGTGCATTCGTTTCAAAAAAATGGAAGATATGCCCTACGAATTAATTGCAGAATTGGTGAAGAAAATGACTGTGCAAGATTGGATTTCCTGCTACGAAAAAAATTACAAGAAGTAGGTTAGATTCCTTTTACAAAAGGGTTTTCGTTCTTCTCTGCGCCAACGGTGGTGGTGTCTCCGTGTCCGCAATAGATTACAGTTTCTTCCGGAAGTAAATACATTTTAGTTCGAATGGAATGCGCCAAGGTTTCGAAATCACCACCCGGCAAATCGGTTCTTCCGATACTTCTTTCAAACAACACATCTCCGCTAAATACAACTCCAGTTTCTTCGAAATAAAATGCAACATGCCCAGGGCTGTGTCCGGGAACAAATAGCACTTCCGTTTCGAAATTGTGACGAGTCATTTTTCCTTCTTGAAGAAGATATTCGGGCTCTGGTCCTGCCGTGTAGGGTATGCCATACATACCTGCTACCAATTCGCTTCGTTCAATGTTTACCTGGTCTAAGGCGTGCGCAATGCCCTTCAAACCGAATTCGCGAAAACAAAAATCTAAACCCATGATGTGATCAATGTGGCAATGTGTAAGCCACACATCAACCACCGTTAATTCTTCAACCTTCAACCAATTCAAAAATTCCGATTCTTCTACTCGATTGCTCATGCCGGGATCAATGATCACGGCTTGTTTTTCACTGTTCCAAATGACATGGGTATTCTCAGAAAAGGCGTTGAATTGAAAAGATTGAATATTCATTGCGAGAAGGTATTTTATGTTTGCGAAAATACGCGTACTTTGGTTGTATGATTCGCGAAAGGGGACTGCCGTTTTATTTTTTACTTGTGCTGTTGGTGTTCAGCACCTTCGCAGGACAGGCGCAGTTTTACCGAGGTTCCAATGTTTCTTTCGGGAAAAACCGCATTCAACACAAACCTTTCGATTGGTCCTTTTTTCCGGGTGAGCACTTTGAAGTGTACTATTACCAAGGCGGACAGCAAATTGCAGAGCGCGCTTTGCTGTATTGCGAACAGGAAAAAACACGTCTGCAAAAATTTTTTAATGTGCAGCTCGACGATAAAATTCAGGTGGTTTGTTTCAACAAGCAAAGTGAATTTCGTCAGAGTAATTTAGGTTTAACCGACGAGGAGACTGCTGCCATAGGCGGAGCTACAACTATTTTAGGAAATAAAATGTTTGTGTATTTTGAAGGCACCGATGCTGAATTGCGCCAGCAAATAGCGCTGGGTCTTTCACGAATCATGTATTTGCAATTGATGTACGGCGGAGATTGGCGCAGTGTTGTTCGGGGCAACAGCCGCATAGCCATTCCAACGTGGTTTTCGGAAGGTGTTATTCGTTATGCTGCTCTGAAAGATCAACGCGAATGCGAGCGAGCGGCTGAAGATTGGTTTGCACTTGCGCGTTACCCGAATATTCATAGGCTTACCGGAAAGCAAGCGGAATTGGTGGGGCATAGCTTTTGGTCCTACATTGGAAATATCTACGGTGAAAATGTGGTGCTAGGGATACTGAATATGACGCAATTGTTTCGCGGAACAGACGGTGGTTTTCAATATGTAATTGGAAGGAATACGGAAACGGTTGTAGCCGACTACCAGCGCTTCATTCAACAAGGAAGAGACCTCGAAAAGGTTGAACAAGAATTAGATTCTCTTCACGTGAAGGGAAAGAAATTTCAATTTCTTGAACCGGAAATTACGGGGAAATTTAAGTTTGAATACTTACATGTCACGCCATCGAACGATCACTTGAAGTGGGCCTACACCGTCTTGAACAAGGGTGAATACACGGTTTATATCTACAATACTGAAACGAAAGAAAAAACGAAAGTAGCGCGCGGAGATTTTAAAAGCGATCGCATTCCCGATGAGAGTACGCCGCAATTGGCGTGGCATCCGAACGGACAAGTGCTGTCCTATGTTACAGAGAAAAACGGGAAGTTATTTTGGAACACCTATCAACTTGAAAGCAAAGAAAAATCTTCTAAAGAATTATTTCAGGTTGAAAAAATTCAGAGCATAAAATATGCGCCCGATGGGAAGAAGGTGGTCATAAGTGCAACGCTCAATGGCAAGACGAACATCTGTCTCTTGCCCATTACTGCGAACGTTCCACAAAAATTGACCGACGATAACTTCGATGATGTAGATCCAATTTTTTCAGCAGATGGAAGCACCATTTATTTCAGTTCGAACAGAGGAAGTAATTTGGAATTGAATTACCACGACAGCATTCGTTCAGACGATTCAAATTTCCATATTTATAAATTGAAATTGACAGATGACTACAAAAACGAAGGGCTAATTCAATTGACAACAGCGAAGTTTTCCGACCGGAATTTAGCGTTAGCCAAGGACAGTAAGATTCAGTTTATTCGAACAAAGGTGCTGTACGATGAACGTTGCTCGGTGTACAGAGACAGCGCCATTTCAAGCATTGATACCACCATTCATTACCGTTATTTCAACGTAACAGAAGTTCTTCAAAAATCGAGTCGACACTCGAAAGGGTTTTACATTGGTTCTGATTTCAAAGAGGGAATTTGGATTGTAGATGAGTTGGGTGTTCCGTATGCCAATGTGCTGAATTTAGTGAATGATAGAGCCATTGAAATTGAAGGCGATGAGAGCCAACAGGAAAAGGCAAATGCGCCATACTCGGAAATGATTTGGTTTCCCAAAAAGAAAGATGCTACCCGAATAGATACAGAAAACTTTGCTTTTCCGGGCGACAAAAAGAAGCAGCAAGAAAGTTTAAAGCAAGCAGAAGTGCTGACCAAGCTTACGAAAATTCAAATTCCAAAGGCGAAAAACTACATGGTGAACTACACCACAAGTTACCTTCAGTCTACCGTAGACAATCAGTTTGCAAGTTCATTCTACCAGAATTATACGGGTCCAACAAGCATTTCTCCAGGGTTCTCCGGATTTTTCAAAGTGGGAATTTCAGACTTGATGGAAGATTACAAACTCACGGCAGGTGTAAGACTTTCGGCCAATTTAAATAACAGCGATTTCGGTTTGTCTTTTGAAAATTTAAAAAACCGTTGGGATAAAAAAGCTTCTCTTCAAAGGCAAGCGCAAGAGATTACGCAGACGAACGCAACCATTCGCGTGCAAACCTACAACCTTACACATGAGTGGAAATATCCGTTTACAGAAACAAGTGCATTGAAGTTAACGGCTATCGGAAGAAACGACCGAATGGTCGTTCTGTCGAGTGATCCATATACCGCAGCGTACAAAAATCAGAACGAATGGAATATTGGCGGGAAAGCAGAATACATTTTCGACAATACCTACAATAAGGGTTTAAATTATAGAACGGGCACTCGCTTCAAGGCTTGGGGTGAGCATTTCAGACAACCGGATAAATGGAAAGAAAAAAATTCGATCTACGTTGTTGGATTCGATTTCCGTCACTACCAACCCATTCACCGCGATTTAATTTTCGCATTTCGTTTGTGTGGAAGCAGTTCCTTTGGCGATTACAAGGTGGTGAATTATTTAGGTGGAGTAGACAATTGGCTCGGACAGAAAGTAGATAAATCGGTTCTGGTTTCTTCCACTCAAGGTTATTCTTTTCAAGCGTTTGCTGGACCTATGCGTGGGTTTTATGTCAATGCACGTAACGGAAATAATTTTCTATTGAGCAATTCGGAATTGCGCTTGCCACTCTTCCGATACTTGAGTAACAAATCCATTAAATCAGATTTCGCAGATAATTTTCAAGTGATTGGATTCTTCGATATTGGAAGCGCTTGGACAGGAAAGAGTCCCTACGATGCAGCAAACGATTTCAATACAATTACTGTTACACAGAACCCAGTTACCGTTCAATTGCGCAGCAACAAAGAGCCAATTATCTATGGCTATGGTTTCGGATTGCGTTCGAAAGTTTTAGGTTACTACATGCGCGCAGATTGGGCGTGGGGTGTAGACGATCACACGGTTATGCCACGCGTGTTCTATTTGTCTCTGAATCTCGACTTCTAATTAGTTCAAGTTCCAAATGGTGTAAGCCAAGGTGTGTCCTACCGCCTTTAAAGTTGGCTTGCTAATGACACTCATGTTGTCTGCATGCGTATGATGTGAACTTCCAAATTCAAATTGAGTACCCATGAAATTTGGACGCATATCAATAATATCCAACGTTGGAACATTCGCCTGAATCATGAAGACATGGTCATCTACAATGCCCGCTGTTTCTTCGTTTTGAAAATAGTCTCCGTAACCAAGTTTTGCTGCATTGCCCCAAATTCTGTTCACTGCATTAGACGCAGATTGCATAGAATAACCTTCTTTGTTGAAACGCGCGCCTTCCGCACCAACCATGTCGAGCAAGATGGCATAGCGCATAGTTCTTTGCGGTTTTTGTTTTGCCCACAGCTGAGACCCAAGACACCACGTGAGAGCGTCGTTTTCTCCGTCCGGAGCCCATTCCGGTTTACCTCCATCTTCACTGTCGAAGAGAATGAAATCTACGCCAACATCTGCCGGCAAATCTTTTGAAATACGGGCCAACTCAAGTAAAACGCCAACGCCACTTGCGCCGTCATTGGCACCATCTATCGGTTGTTTGTGTTTGCTTTCATCTGGATCTTTATCTGCGTAGGGTCTGCAATCCCAATGCGCTGCCAACACAATTCGTTTCTTTGCTTCGCTATGAACGGAAGCAATTATATTTCGAACAGGGGTGTTTCCACCTTCCCAATTTATCATGGTCCCAACTTGTTCTTTAACCGTGCAATTGTAACTCTTGAATTTTTGAATGAGCCAATTTCCACAGGCTACATGGCTCGCGTTTCCTGGAACACGCGGGCCAAATGACACCTGCTTTTGAATGAAAGCGTAACAACTGTCAGTCATGAAATCGGCAGGCTCTAACACGACACCGCTTTCAGTGGTGTTGTTTTCTGCGCTTTTCGCATTTTTAAAATACGGTGCAAACGTCTTGAACAGAAAGCCGCCCACAACGAACACAACAAGCACAATAGCGATAATCTTTTTATTATTTTTCATGGGTCCAGGTTGTTCCTTCTTTCGAATCTTGTAGTTGAATGTTTAGAGCTTTTAATTCGTCGCGAATCAAATCTGAAGTCGCAAAATCTTTTTTGCCTTTGGCTTCTGCACGCAGGCGAATGATTACTTGCATAAGGTCATTCGAAATGTCATTCGAAGCACCGCTCACTTCTGCTTGCAAGCCAAGGACTTCAAACACGAAGCCTTTAACAAACTTTTGCAAGCGCTCAATATCTTGTTGAGTAAGTTGAATTTTATTATCTAAACACGAGTTGATTACCTTCACGGCTTCGAACAAATGCGAGATAAGAATGGGTGTATTGAAATCGTCGCTCATGGCTTCGAAACAATTCTTTTCCAACGCAGAAATATCATAACTACTCGAATCGCTTGCAGTTAACGTATCTACTTTTTCTACAGCAATCATGAGTCTTTCAAATCCTTTTTCTGCAGCCTTCAATGCGTCATTGCTGAAATCCAATGTGCTTCTGTAATGCGCTTGCTGCATGAAGAAGCGAACCACCATCGGAGAAAATCCTTTCTCTAAAAGCGTATGTGTTCCAGAAAATAATTCATGTGGAAGGAAAGAATTTCCCAACGATTTCGACATCTTCTGTCCGTTTACAGTAAGCATGTTCGCATGCATCCAATAACGAACGGGTGCCTTTCCGCAACAAGCCGAATTTTGTGCAACTTCCGATTCATGGTGCGGGAATTTCAAATCCATTCCACCTCCGTGAATATCGAATTCTTCACCCAAATATTTCGTGCTCATAGCAGAACATTCCAAGTGCCAGCCCGGAAATCCTTCACCCCACGGCGATGACCAACGCATAATGTGCTCTGGTGATGCTGCCTTCCACAAAGCAAAATCGGCGAAGAAACGCTTCTCTTCTTGTCCGTCTAACTCACGCGTATTTTCAAGCAATTCGTCAACGTTCCTTCCGCTTAATTCACCGTAAGGAAAAACGTCTTTGTATTTTTTTACGTCGAAGTAAACACTTCCATTTACTTCGTATGCGTAACCATTTTTAATGATCTCTTCAATCATGGCAATCTGTTCCATGATGTGTCCAGTAGCACTGGGTTCAATGCTAGGCGGATAGTTATTGAACGCACGCATCATGTCGTGGAAATACGTGGTGTATTTCTGCACAATTTCCATGGGCTCAACTTGTTCCAATTTCGCTTGCGCGCCAATGCGATCCACTCCTTCATCGAACTCGGTGGTTATGTGACCAACGTCGGTTATGTTGCGCACATAACGAACCTTGTATCCGAGAAAAGTGAGGTAGCGATAAACCGTGTCGAACGTCACGAACGTTCTACAGTTTCCTAAGTGTGCAAAATTGTAAACAGTAGGACCACACACATACATTCCAACGAATTGTTTGTGAAGGGGAGTGAACTTTTCTTTCGTTCGCGTAAGACTATTGTAAATGAACAAATCAACCATACTGCAAAGAAACGAAGACAAATAAAAAAAGCCTCATTCATTGAGGCTTTTTATGAGGCTATTGCTTTCGGTTAAGAAACTTTCTTTGCTATTTCTTCCAACATGGTTGAAACCAATCGTGGCATAGGGTATTCAATCTCCCAACCCCAATCGTTTTTCGCCGTTGAATCGTCAATGCTGTTCGGCCATGAATCGGCCAATCCTTGACGAAAATCTGAAGCGTAACTGATTTCAAATCCAGGTAAATGTTTTTGAATTTCTTCTGCCAATTGTTTCGGCGTGAAGCTTATTCCCGCTAAGTTGTAGGCGCTTCGAATTTTAATTTTTTCCGCGTCAGATTCCATCAGTTGTATGGTAGCGCGAATGGCGTCTTCCATCATCATCATCGGTAGCTCCGTGTTTTCCGAAAGGAAAGAAGTGTATTTGTTTTCCTTCAACGCAGAATAAAAAATATCTACGGCGTAGTCTGTTGTTCCTCCGCCCGGAGCAGAGCGGTGTCCAATCAATCCTGGGTAACGAAGACTGCGAACATCAACGCCGTACTTCATGAAATAATACTCGCACCATCTTTCTCCTGCCAATTTCGAAATTCCATAAACGGAAGAGGGCTCCATAACTGTGGTCTGTGGTGTTTGATCGGCCGGAGTAGTGGGTCCGAATGCCGCAATGGAACTTGGCCAGAACAAACGGAATTTAAATTCTTTCGCAAGCTCAAGAATATTCAAAAGTCCCTCCATGTTTAGCTTCCAAGCATACATCGGGTTCTTTTCTCCTGTGGCACTTAACAAGGCCGCTAACTGATAAACTTCTGTTACCGCATGATCTTGCACGCAAGCGCGCAAAGCGTCGGCATCTAATACGTTCAATTGAACATAAGGTCCATCTTCCGAAGAAATACTTTCAGCAGGCTGAATGTCGGCGCCAATCACATTGTTTTGTCCCAACTTCGAACGCAGGGCCATCACAAGCTCAATGCCTATTTGTCCTCTACAACCGATAACCAACGCTTTTCTATTCGTGCTCATAGTTAAAAAATGTTTTCAAAAATAGGTATTTTCGCGCCATGGCAATTCCTCAAATTGAAATTGAAGATTTCAATTATTCACTTCCTGAAGAGCGCGTTCGAGTTATTCCCTTGGAAGACCGAGCTGCTGCCAAATTGTTGGTCTATAGCAAAGGCGAAATAACGGATTCCGTTTTTTCTGAATTGCCAAGCTTTTTGAGCAAAGGAGACCTATTGATCTCTAACAATTCGAAAGTCATTCCGGCACGCATTATTTTTCAAAAACAGTCGGGTGCCTTCATAGAAATCATGTGCCTCGCACCCTTCGGAATCTCATACACAGAAGCCTTTGCGGCACATGATAGCGTTTCCTTCACCGCTTACATTGGAAATTCAAAACGTTGGAAAGAAGGAAAATTAGAATTGAAAATCAATTGGAACAATTCTTCCGAAAGCGTATTCATCGAAAGAAAAGGAATTGAGAAAGATGCCTTCATCGTAGAATTCACCTGGAACTTCAACGCCGTCTTCTCTGAAGTCATAGAGGCCATCGGACAAGTTCCTTTGCCGCCCTACTTCCAACGCAAGCCAGTGGCCAACGATGTTGGCAGATACCAAACCGTCTTCGCTAAAACCGAAGGCTCCGTTGCCGCACCCACCGCCGGTTTGCATTACACCGAAGAAGTTCTCTCTGCGTTGAAAAATACCGGAGTCAACCAAGCGCAAGTATGCCTGCACGTCGGTGCAGGTACCTTCAAGCCCGTAAGCTCCGATCGCATTCAAGACCACGAAATGCACGCTGAATTCTTCGAAGTAACACGTGAATGCATTCAAAAAATTTTAGATTGCGAAGGAAGAATCGTTGCCGCAGGTACCACTTCCATGAGAACCCTTGAAAGTTTATATTGGCTTGGCGTTCGCGTTTTAGAAGGCAAAAAGCCCGCTGAAGTAGATCAATGGGAATCTTACACCGCTTCATCGCGTTATTCGAAAGAAGAGGCTTTAACGGCGCTATTGAATCACTTAGATGCAACACAGCAAGAAAGCATCTGCGCTTCCTCAAGCATTTGCATTGCTCCAGGATTTTCATTTAAAATTTGCTCCGGTCTGCAAACCAATTACCATCAACCCAAGAGCACGTTGCTATTGCTTGTTGCCGCTGCAGTTGGAAATGATTGGAAGCACATCTACGCCCACGCCATGAAACACGAATACATGTTCCTAAGCTACGGCGACACCATGTTGCTCTGGTTCTAATAAATGAAAAAGGATGCCGAAGCATCCTTTTCAATAATTTCGATTATAAAAATCAATCTTCTGGGAAGAAACGGTAATCTTCAATTTCAGCTGCCTCACGAAGTGAATTAAACAACGTCGCCGGAGCACTCGCTTTTTGTCCACGCAATTTATCTTTTTTGA
>CANGEF010000029.1 GCA_947452685.1 Flavobacteriales bacterium
GGATTAAATAACCTACAAACTGTATGTCTTCCCAGCACCGCAAACCCTTTCGTTCAGCCACAACCCACTTGTGAAGGCGCAATTCTTACGCTAAATGCACCCTCGAATGCGGCTTCCAACATACAATGGGAACCCGCCGGAATTATTGACAATCCAACTGCTGCAACCATAAATGCAATCATGGTTGCAGACACCACCTTCACCATCTCCTATTCCGATTTGTGTGGAATTCCACACCAATATTCGGTTCTAGCCACCACACTTCCATATCCCATTATTGCAGTTCCTGCAGATTCTGTTGTTTGCGAAAACAGCAGTGTAACCTTAAACGCTCAAGTTTCGGGGGCATACACAAATATGATCTGGTCTACCAACACAGGCTCAATTTTAAATGGGCAAACCACTACTGCCCCTTCGGTATCAGGCGCTGGAGCCTATACCTACACCGCGTTGAACGGAAACTGCAGTGTGAGTGAAATCGTAAATATCACCGAGTTGTTATATCCAGTTGCAGCCTGGTCCGACAGCGTTTACTTCTGCACCGACGAAAGTATAATTCTTGACCCCCAATCAAACGCAACGTCGTTCAACTGGAACATCGACGGCTCAACTTCGCCTACCCTTACTATCACTTCCGGAGGAAATTACACTGTTTTGCTTTACAACGATTTTTGTGCTGTCGCTGAGAGCATCGTAGCAACTGAAGTTTCTCCGCCTACTTTATATCTTGGCCAAGATCAATTTCTGTGCATCGGAGAAACAGCAACAATTAATTCGAATTTAACTGGACTCTGGAACACCAATATTGTTTCGAATCAAATAACCACAACGGCTTCCGGTGCCTATTCCCAAAGCCTCAACACGTTGGGGTGCATCAGTGCCGACACGGTTAATATTACGTTTCAATTTCCTCCTCTAGTTTCATTAGGAAATGACACTACAATCTGTGAAGGAACAACACTCAATCTAAATGCTGGCGCGCCTGGAACGTGGAATACGGGAACCCTAGCAACCCTTCTGCCGGTAAGTGCTCCAGGAAATTACAGTGTGGTTGTTAACGACGGCGTTTGCATTTCACTTGACAGCATTGATATCTTTATGGACTATGCTCCGCTTGATGTTCTTCCGGATTCAGTGACACATTGCGCCGATTTACCTATCACACTAAACGCTGGTGAAAATTTAGCTGAAACGTATAGTTGGAGCACTTCTGAAACGAGCACTTCAATCATTCCTCCTGCAACAGGAACTTACACTTTAATCTCTTCGAACTATTGTGGAACAAGAACTGAAACCATCGAAATTATTTACGAGAAATGTGAATTCACCTTGTTCGTCCCGAATAGTTTTACTCCAAATAATGACGGCATCAATGACGTCTGGTTTCCTGTATTCGATCAGCTCGATGTTATTGAAATAACAGTATTCAATCGTTGGGGCGAGCCCATTTTCGAAGGAAACAAGCAACAGTACTTTTGGACTGGAAATGTTCGCGGCGGAGATTACTATGCCCCCAATGGAGCCTATGCGTACAAAATTCTTTATCGTTCACAATTCGGCGACGATAAAATAATATACGGTCACATTATTTTGACCCGATAACTGAATCTTGTTATTGGATTTATTCACATAACAAAAAAACTTTCACAGCCCCCCAAAACACTGGCAAAGCATTAATTTCCCTTGACCGCTGCTAGGTAATCTATATGTTTTAAGCATAGTGATTTCTTTTCTTTTCTAATTTCCAAAATGAAATTTGAAAATAAAAAAATCATGAATAATCAAGTGCTGTCGAGAGATCAACGTGTGAGCATCTTAATCTGGATTTCACTTGCCGCATTTTACCTGACTTACAAAGAGATTGCGGCATTCTACTATCCAACAAGTAACATTGTTTTTCAATACGAAACAGCTGATTCTATCCAAACAGACTCAGCGAAATTCAATAAAAATAATTCGTTTCAAAAAGAAGAAATCAGCTCTCTTGAGTTAAACAGTGCCGACTCAACGGATTTCTTGAAACTAAAACTTCCAGGTTATCTCATTTCAAAAATTCTAATTTACCGCGAACAACTTGGAGGCTATTCCAACACCTTTCAGCTCCTCGAAATATATCATTTCCCCGAGTATATTTTCGAACGCATTCACCCAATACTTCAAGTGAACACCTCCGCAATTCAAGCACTTGGAATCAACACAAAATCAGAGGAGGAACTTGCACTACACCCCTATTTAAGCTATAAAGAAGCGAAGGCCATTGTCTTGTTTCGCAAGAACAACGGGGCCATAAAAACACAAGATGAGTTCGATAAAATTATTGCTGTTGCATCGGAAACAAAAGAGCGATTAAAACCTTATCTTGCAAAGGATTTTCAATCTTATGCAAACACTCCAGGAAAGAGTCCGTGAACTCATAATAGATATTCCTAATTTCCCAATTGAAGGAATCATTTTCAAGGATATTCTCCCACTTTTCCGACATGCTGATTTGGTTAAAGAACTGGTGTCTGAAATGGCAAAAGAGCTTCACAAGCATAATCCAACTGCGTTAGTTGCAATGGAGAGCAGAGGTTTCCTTTTGGGAATGCCTTTAGCGTTGGAACTTAACATTCCGTTTGTTTGTATTCGTAAAAAAGGCAAGCTTCCAGGCGAAGTAAGCGGCATTTCTTATTCCCTTGAATACGGTAACGCTGAGATCGAAATTCAGAAATCGGCCTTAACATCTTTCGACCGAGTTGTTCTTCACGACGACGTTCTTGCGACAGGAGGAACGGCCAACGCGGCTGCACAACTCATTCAAAATACTGGTGCCGAATTGGTCGCATTTTCCTTCCTCATGGAATTAAATTTTCTTAAAGGAAGAGAAATCATTGGTTTGAATAACGTTGACATCCATACTTTTGCAAAGTTTTAAAATTAGAATAACTACACCATGAACTTCAAACAAGAAGAAAGCGAAGCAATGATCTCGCAAATGGTACGTGACTTCGCTGAGAAAGAAATCAGACCGAACGTCATGCACTGGGACGAAGAACAAATTTTCCCAAAAGAATTATTCCACAAGATGGGTAAACTCGGCCTTATGGGCGTGCTTGTTCCTTCTGCTTATGGTGGGGCCGGATTAGGTTACTACGAATACATTTCATGTATTGTTGAAATAGCTAAAGTTTGTGGCTCAATTGGATTGAGCGTTGCTGCTCATAATTCACTTTGCACGAATCATATTTTAGAATTCGGTAACGAAGAACAAAAACAAAAGTACCTCCCGAAATTAGCTTCAGGCGAATGGGTTGGTGCTTGGGGATTAACCGAAGCAAACACGGGTTCAGACGCTATGCGCATGAAGTGTACCGCTGTCAAAGACGGTGAATACTGGATCATCAATGGTACTAAGAACTGGATTACTCACGGTATTAGTGGTGAAGTAGCTGTTGTGCTTGTTCGCACTGGCGATCTGCTCGATTCCCATGGAATCACAGCCTTTATTGTTGAAAGAGATACACCTGGCTTCCGCGGAGGAAAGAAGGAAAACAAATTGGGCATGCGCGCTTCTGAAACGGCTGAACTTATTTTCGAAGATTGTCGCATTCACGAAAGTCAGATTTTAGGAAAAGTTGGAGATGGCTTCGTTCAAGCTATGAAAATTCTAGACGGAGGAAGAATTAGCATTGGAGCTCTTTCACTTGGAATTGCGAAAGGTGCGTATGAGGCAGCTGTCCAGTATTCACAAGAGAGAGAGCAATTCGGAAAGCCAATTTCACAATTTCAAGCCATTGCTTTTAAAATTGCGGACATGAGAACTGATATTGAAGCGGCTGAATTGCTCCTGCTTCAAGCTGCGCATCTAAAAAACAATAAAAAGAAACTTACCAAGGAATCGGCTATGGCGAAGTATTATGCTTCTGAAGTAGCTGTTCGTGTGGCCACAGAAGCTGTTCAGATCTTTGGTGGTTATGGCTATACGAAAGACTTTCCGGTTGAAAAATTCTACCGCGATTCTAAACTTTGCACCATTGGTGAGGGAACCTCTGAAATTCAAAAATTAGTAATTTCTAGAGAAATTCTTAAATAAGATTTGGATAATCAAAAAAGTTCATTACTTTTGTCGCCCAATTAAAGAAACAGAAAAGACATGTTAATTATTCCAGTAAAAGAAGGCGAAAGCATAGACAAGGCACTTAAAAAGTTCAAAAAGAAATTTGAAAGAACTGGTGTTGTTAAAGAATTGCGTGCTCGTCAACAATTCACTAAGAAAAGTGTTCGTCGTCGTGACGAAATCAAACATGCTGTTTACATTGCTGCAATGAAGCGTGAAGAGAATTCTTAATTGAATTGAACAATATTTATTAAAGGTCTTGGGTTATCCCAAGACCTTTTTTATTTTCACCAAGTGAACACGACTCCATTCTTTGAATACCTCTCTAGCGAAAAGCGATCATCTGTTCATACGGTTTCCGCCTACAGAAGCGATATCGGTCAATTTGAAGACTTCATGCATGTTCAGTTTGAAATAACTTCAGAACTGTCCATCAACAGCACACATATCCGAAGTTGGATCAGTGAGCTCATGATTCAGGAAATCTCTGAACGGAGCATACACAGAAAATTATCTGCGCTAAATGCTTGGTTCCGTTTTTTAATGAAGCGCAAAGAGATTCAGATGAATCCAGCAAAGGGAGTAACGAAACCAAAACGTCCCACTCGCCTACCCGAAACTCTTCAAGAGCAACAAGGAGAGGATCTGTACCGTCTTCAAGACACAGATAACGCCATTGAAAAAGCAAATGCCTTGCTCATTCAGTTATTTTACGAGACCGGAATTCGATTGTCGGAAATGATGGGGCTGAGACATCGAGACATTGACTTTGGCATGGGACAAATAAAAGTTTTGGGCAAGCGAAACAAAGTGCGGTATGTGCCCGTTAATGACGAAATGATGAGCAAACTGAAACAGCACATGAATGAAAGTCGGAATAAGTTTGTTGACGCTCCATTGTTTCAAAACGAAAAGGGCAACCCATTAAGTAGATCAAGTTTATATCGCCGCGTTAAATCTTCGCTCACCCTAATAACCACTCAAAAGAAAAAGAGTCCGCACGTATTACGTCACAGTTTCGCAACACACATGCTCAACAACGGTGCTGATTTGAATCATATAAAAGAAATATTAGGACACGCTAATTTAGCTGCGACCCAAGTGTATACCCATTTGAGCACGGATCGGTTAAAACGGATTCACGCACATTTACACCCCAGAGAAAATAAATCACCTAAAAACTAATTGCCATGCAAATCACTGTTCAAAGTATTCATTTCGATGCAGACGTAAAATTGATCGCATTCGTAGAAGAGAAAACAAAAAAGTTAGGTGTGTTTCATCCTGCCATACATAAAGCCGAAATTTTATTGCGATTAGACAAAAACGACGATCAGGAGAATAAAATAGCTGAAATTATTCTAAAAGTACCTGGAACAGAGCTGTTTGCAAAGAAACAATGCAAAACATTTGAAGAAGCTGTGGACCTAACTATAGATGCACTTAAGCGCCAGATTGAAAAAAATAAGGAAAAGCAGTAAAAAAAATTGTTTCAGAGTTTGGATATGTAAAAATAATAACTACATTTGCACCCCTAATTTACGGATTAGGTGTGTTTTGTTGTAGTTCTTTGAATCACTAAAAACGTTTTTACGCCGGTGTAGCTCAGCTGGCCAGAGCAGCTGATTTGTAATCAGCTGGTCGGGGGTTCGAATCCCTCCACCGGCTCCAAAGGGGAGATACTCAAGCGGCCAACGAGAACAGACTGTAAATCTGTTGGTGTACACCTTCACAGGTTCGAATCCTGTTCTCCCCACTTTTTGCGGCTATAGGGTGTCTTGACTGTCGGTCAATCAAAAGCGGGAGTAGCTCAGTTGGTAGAGCATTAGCCTTCCAAGCTAAATGTCGCGAGTTCGAGCCTCGTCTCCCGCTCTACTTCACCCATAAGCCGTTGTAGCTCAGGGGTAGAGCACTTCCTTGGTAAGGAAGAGGTCAGGGGTTCAAATCCCCTCAACGGCTCTATAAGTAGTATTTAAAAAATTTAGCGTAAACGGGCCTAGTGATTTAAGTCTTACAATTGAACAAATAAGAAAGGCTATTTAATAAAGCAATAAAAAACAACAAAAAAAAACAAACCAATGGCTAAAGAATCATTTGACCGTTCCAAACCCCACGTGAACATTGGAACTATTGGTCACGTAGACCACGGTAAAACTACGTTAACCGCTGCCATCACTAACGTATTGGCTGGTGCTGGTTTAGCAGAGAAGCGTGATTTCGCTTCTATCGACAACGCTCCTGAAGAAAAAGAGCGTGGTATCACTATTAACACTGCTCACGTTGAGTATGCTACAGAAAATCGTCACTACGCTCACGTTGACTGTCCAGGTCACGCTGACTATGTGAAAAACATGGTTACTGGTGCTGCACAAATGGACGGAGCTATCTTAGTTGTTGCAGCTACAGATGGTCCAATGCCACAAACTCGCGAGCACATCCTATTAGGTCGTCAAGTTGGTGTTCCACGTATCGTGGTTTTCATGAACAAAGTTGACATGGTAGATGATCCAGAATTGTTAGAGTTGGTTGAAATGGAAATTCGTGAATTGTTATCGTTCTACGAATATGATGGAGACAATACTCCAGTTATCCAAGGTTCTGCTTTGGGAGCTTTAAACGGTGATCCAAAATGGGTTGCAACAGTATTGGAATTAATGGCAGCAGTTGACTCTTGGATTCCAATTCCTCCTCGTGAAACTGAGAAACCATTCTTGATGTCTGTTGAAGATGTATTCACGATTACCGGTCGTGGTACAGTAGCAACTGGACGTATTGAGCGTGGTGTTATCAACACAGGAAACGAGGTTGATATCATTGGTTTCAACGAAGAAAAATTGAAGTCAGTTTGTACTGGAGTTGAGATGTTCCGTAAGATCTTAGATCGCGGAGAAGCTGGTGACAACGTTGGTTTGTTGTTACGTGGTATTGAAAAGAGCGATATCCGTCGTGGTATGGTTATCTGCGCTCCAGGTTCAATCCTTCCTCACACTGAATTCAAAGCTGAGATTTACGTATTGAAGAAAGAAGAAGGTGGACGTCACACTCCATTCCATAACAAATACCGTCCACAGTTCTACTTCCGTACAACTGACGTAACTGGAGAGATTTCTCTAGACGCTGGTCGCGAAATGGTACTTCCTGGAGATAACGTTTCTATCACAGTTAAGTTAATTGCTCCAATCGCAATGGATAAAGGTCTTCGTTTCGCTATCCGCGAAGGTGGCCGTACCGTTGGTGCTGGACAAGTTACTGATATCATTAAGTAATATTTATTACAACATAGTGAAGGCGGAAACTGAATAAGTTTCTGTCTTCACTTTTGACATTTATAGAAAACAACATTACGGGCGTAGTTCAATGGTAGAATAGCGGTCTCCAAAACCGTTGATCTTGGTTCGAGTCCAGGCGCCCGTGCGAAAACTAAAGTTATGGCAGCAATTATCACATATTTAAAGGACTCTTACGATGAGTTGATGAACAAAGTAACTTGGCCTACTTGGAAGGAATTACAAGAAAGCACAGTGCTTACATTCATTTCAATACTTGTATTGGGAGCTTTGATTTTCTTAATGGACTTTGCCTTTGGTAAGGGAATCATTAAGATGATCTATGATTTTATTGCCTAACTTAACAACTCGGAATAATGAGCGACATTGAAAAAAAGTGGTACGTGGTTCGCGCCATTAGCGGGAAGGAAAAAAAAGTAAAGGAATTTATTGAGAGCGAAATTAAAGCACGTGGTCTTCAAGACTACGTGAGTCAAGTTCTTATTCCTACTGAAAAAGTTTTCCAAATCCGCAACGGCAAGAAAGTGAGCAAAGAGCGTAGCTACCTTCCGGGTTATGTGTTAATTGAAGCTAACCTAATCGGAGAAGTTCCGCATATCATTCGCAACGTGACTAACGTTATCGGATTTTTAGGAGCTGAAAAGAGAGGAGAGCCTATCGCATTGCGTTTATCTGAGGTGAATAGAATCTTGGGTAAAGTAGATGAATTAGCAGAGACTGGAGAAGAGTTAAACATTCCATTTGTAGTTGGAGAAAACGTGAAAGTTATCGACGGTCCGTTCAACAACTTCAGTGCAATTGTAGAAGAGATTAACGAAGACAAGAAAAAGTTAACTGTTAGTGTTAAGATATTCGGACGCAAGACTCCAGTGGAGTTGAGCTATATGCAAGTAGAAAAAGAATAAACGCGCTTTTGGTGTTTAACGTAATCTTATAAGGTTACGCTTCGCTTCCCGTTAAACACCGGAACAAAATAAATAAAATAAGTAATATGGCGAAAGAAGTAGCTGGTTTTGTAAAGCTGCAAATCAAAGGAGGCGCCGCTAACCCTGCACCACCGGTAGGACCTGCATTAGGTTCTAAGGGTGTAAACATCATGGAGTTCTGTAAGCAATTCAATGCTAGAACCCAAGATAAAGCTGGTAAAGTGTGCCCTGTATTAATTACTGTGTACAAGGATAAATCCTTCGACTTCGTAATTAAGACTGCTCCTGCCGCTGTTCAACTGTTAGATGCCGCCAAAGCTAAGCAAGGTGCTGCAGAACCTAACCGTCAGAAAGTGGGTAGCGTAACTTGGGAACAAGTTAAAGCTATTGCAGAAGATAAAATGCCTGACTTAAACTGCTTTACCGTTGAGTCTGCCATGAAAATGGTAGCTGGTACAGCACGTAGTCTAGGTATACAAGTAACCGGTGAACGCCCTTTTTAATCAGAGGTAATTAAGCAATGGGAACCCTCAGCAAAAAAATGAAAGCCGCAGTGGCACAGTACGACAATTCAAAAACGTACTCTTTGCCCGAAGCAGCGTCGCTTGTTAAGAAAATTACAAGCACAAAGTTTGACGCGTCTGTGGATCTTGCCGTTCGCCTCGGAGTAGACCCGAAAAAATCCAACCAAATGGTTCGTGGAACTGTATCACTTCCTCACGGAACTGGTAAAGACGTTCGCGTTTTAGTACTTTGTACTCCTGACAAGGAAGCAGAGGCTAGAGCAGCAGGCGCAGACCACGTAGGATTAACGGAATACATCGACAAGATTAAGGGCGGATGGACCGACGTAGACGTTATTATTACCACACCTAGCGTAATGGGACAGGTTGGAGCATTAGGTAGAATCCTCGGACCCCGCGGATTAATGCCTAACCCAAAAACCGGTACAGTTACGATGGATGTTGGAAAAGCTGTTACAGAAAAGAAGGCTGGTAATATCGACTTTAAAGTTGATAAAGCTGGTATCGTTCATGCAAGTATTGGTCGTGTGTCTTTCGACGCAACCCAATTGGCTGAAAATGCAAGTGAATTAATTTCTACCTTGGTAAAATTAAAGCCTTCTGCTGCAAAAGGAACTTATATGAAGAGCATTTATGTTTCTTCTACTATGAGTCCAAGTGTTCAAGTTGAAACCAAATCAGTGAGCTAATCGCTGGTTAAATCGGAGGATTGTACTTTATGAACAAAGAACAAAAGAACACAGAAATCGCCGAGTTAGTGGAAATGTTGAGCAATGCTCCCATTTTGTATATCACTGACACGGTTTCCTTAAACGCCGAGGCAACCAGCAATCTTCGTCGCGAATGCTTCAAACAAAACGTGCAAATGCGCGTGGTGAAAAACACCTTGTTGAAGAAAGCGATGGAGCGTGTTGAAGGAACAGACTTCTCGGGTCTTTACCCTGTGCTGAAAGGCAATACAGCGGTAATGCTTGCAGATGTTGCAAACGTTCCAGCTCGTTTGATTAAGGATTTCAGAAAAGGTACAAATAAGCCTGCTCTTAAAGGTGCGCTTATTCGTGAAGATGTTTACGTTGGAGATGATCAGTTAGACACTCTTGTAGCTCTGAAGAGCAAAGAAGAGTTGGTTGGCGAAATCATTGGATTGTTGCAGTCACCTGCACGCAACGTTATTTCTGCACTTTTGAACCATGCTGAAAAACAAGAAGCGCAAGAGGAACATAGCGCCTAATATGTTCCAATTTAAAAGAAACGATTAATATCAAATACAATGGCAGATTTGAAAGCAATGGCTGAAGGCCTCGTTAATCTTACCGTAAAGGAAGTTAACGAATTAGCTACCATTTTAAAAGACGATTATGGAATTGAGCCAGCTGCTGCGGCAGTTGTTATGGCTGGTCCTGGCGCTGGTGCTGCAGTTGCAGAAGAGCAAACATCTTTCGATGTTATTCTTGCTGAAGCAGGTCCAAACAAATTAGCAATAGTTAAATTGGTGAAAGATCTTACTGGTCTTGGCTTGAAAGAAGCTAAAGATGTAGTGGACAAAGCTCCATCTCCTTTGAAAGAAGGTGTTACTAAAGACGAAGCAAACGGCTTGAAAACACAACTTGAAGAAGCAGGGGCAAAAGTTGAAATTAAGTAAGATTACAACATTGAACCTCAGTTTAGGCCTTACCTTCGGGTGGGCCTAAACTTGTTTTTTATTTCATGACGAATAACTTCGTCAGTTTTTGTGCATAGGATTTATAACCTCTAAAACGAAACACTTTGGCAACGCTAAAGAAACTAACAGATCGAGTTAATTACTCATCGACCAAAAATTTTTACGAGTATCCTGATTTCCTAGAAATTCAGTTGGCCTCGTTTAAAGAGTTTTTTCAACTCGAAACCAACCCTGAAAACCGAGTATCTGAAGGTCTTTTCAAGGTATTCTCAGAGAACTTCCCTATTACAGACACGCGCAATCAGTTCGTGTTGGAGTTCCTAGATTACTTCATTGACCCTCCGAGATATACCATAGAAGAGTGTATCGAACGTGGACTAACGTACAGCGTTCCTCTTAAAGCGAAATTAAAACTTTATTGTACCGATCCTGAACACGAAGATTTCGAAACCATCGTGCAAGACGTATACTTGGGTACCATTCCTTACATGACTCCTCAAGGATCATTCGTAATTAACGGCGCTGAGCGTGTAATTGTTTCTCAATTACACCGTTCCCCAGGTGTGTTCTTCGGTCAATCTCGTCATGCAAACGGTACTAAATTGTACTCTGCACGTATCATTCCTTTCAAGGGTTCTTGGATTGAATTCGCGACAGATATCAATAACGCCATGTACGCATACATCGACCGTAAGAAGAAGTTGCCGGTAACTACCCTACTTCGTGCAATCGGATTCGAAAGCGATCGTGAAATTCTAGAAATATTCAACCTTGCTGAAGAAGTGAAAGTTTCGAAAGCCGGATTGAAAAAAGTTGTAGGTCGTAAACTAGCAGCACGTGTGTTGAAGGTATGGATCGAAGACTTCGTAGATGAAGATACTTCTGAAGTTGTTTCTATCGAGCGTAACGAATTGATCTTGGATCGTGACGTTGAGCTTGAAGATGCACACATTGATATCATTGTTGAAAGTGGAACCAAAGTTATCGTTCTTCACAAAGAAGAGTCGAATGCTGCAGACTTCACTTTAATTCACAACACCCTTCAAAAAGATACAACCAACTCTGAAAAAGAAGCGGTTGAATACATCTACCGTCAATTGCGTAACGCCGAGCCACCAGATTTGGAAACAGCTCGCGGTGTAATCGACAAGTTGTTCTTCTCTGAACAACGCTATGACCTTGGTGAAGTAGGACGTTTCCGCATCAACCGCAAGTTGGGATTGAACATGTCTCTTGATCAACGTACGTTAACAAAAGAAGATATCTTAAGCATCATTCGTTACCTTATTGAGTTGGTTAACTCAAAGGCTGACGTTGATGATATTGACCACTTATCAAACCGTCGTGTTCGTACGGTTGGTGAGCAACTTTACAATCAATTCGCAGTAGGTTTGACTCGTATGGCTCGTACCATTCGTGAACGTATGAACGTTCGTGATAACGAAGTCTTCACTCCTATTGACTTGATCAACGCAAAAACATTAAGCTCGGTTATCAATTCGTTCTTCGGAACCAACCAGCTTTCTCAGTTCATGGACCAAACAAACCCACTTTCCGAAGTTACACACAAGCGCCGTATGTCGGCACTTGGTCCAGGTGGACTTTCGCGTGAACGCGCAGGTTTCGAGGTTCGTGATGTACACTACACCCACTATGGTCGTTTGTGTACTATTGAAACTCCGGAAGGACCAAACATTGGTTTGATCTCTTCTCTTTGCGTTTATGCTAAAATCAACAAATTAGGTTTCATCGAAACTCCTTACCGTAAGGTTGAAAATGGAAAAGTTTCAATGAACAATAACGGAGTAACGTACCTTACTGCTGAAGACGAAGATTCTAAAGTAATTGCACAAGCGATTGCAGACATCGACGACTCAGGTAAATTCTTAGGAACAAAAGTGAAAGCGCGCTTGGAAGGTGACTTCCCAGTAATTGCTCCCGCAGCTGTGGCCTATATGGACGTTGCTCCGAACCAAATCGCTTCTATCGCGGCATCTCTTATTCCTTTCTTGGAACACGATGATGCTAACCGTGCGTTGATGGGATCGAACATGATGCGTCAAGCCGTACCACTTCTTCGTCCAGAAGCTCCTATCGTTGGAACTGGATTGGAAGCATACGTTGCAAAAGACTCTCGTGTTCTTCTTACCGCAGAGGGAGATGGTGTGATTGAATATGTAGATAGCGAAGAAATTCGTATCAAATACAAGAGAAACGAAGACGATGAGTTGGTTAGTTTCGACAGCGCTACGAAGTCTTACAACGTGCGCAAATTCGGAAAGACCAACCAAAGTATGTGTATCAACCTTCGCCCTATGGTGAAGAAAGGAGACAAAGTTACTCTTGGACAAATTTTGGTTGAAGGATACGCTACACGTAAAGGCGAACTTGCTTTAGGTCGTAACTTGAAAGTGGCATTCATGCCTTGGAAAGGTTACAACTTCGAGGATGCTATCGTTATTTCTGAGCGCGTTGTTCGTGATGACTGGTTCACTTCTATTCATATCGATGAGTACACCACTGAAGTGCGTGATACCAAACGTGGAGTTGAAGAATTGACTTCAGACATTCCAAACGTAAGCGAAGAAGCTACACGTGATCTTGATGAAAACGGTATCATTCGCGTTGGTGCTGAGGTGAAGGAAGGAGATATTCTTATTGGTAAGATCACTCCTAAAGGAGAAACCGATCCAACTCCAGAAGAAAAACTTCTTCGTGCAATCTTTGGTGAGCGCGCTGGTGATGTGAAAGATGCTTCGTTGAAAGTTCCACCAAGTGCAACAGGTGTTGTCATTGGAAAAAAATTGTTCAGCAGAACAGTTAAGGAAAAGAAAACTAAGAACAGTGCAGATAAAGCAGTTCTAGAGGCATTAGACAAAGACCACGATAAAGACAACGGCGAATTGAAGAAGATTCTTGTAGACAAGATTCTTGCAATTGTGAAAGATCTTCCTTGTCAAGGTGTGTTCAACTATTTCAAAGAAGAGCAAGTTAAGAAAGGAACAAAATTCAATGCTAAAGTTCTTTCTGCAATTGATTACAGTGTTGTAAATACAGAGTCTTGGACTAAAGATGAAAAAGTAAATGCGCTTATTCGTCGTTGCGTTCACAACTTCAACTTGAAGCACAACGAATTGTTGGGTTCATACAAGCGTATGAAATTCCAATTAACTGTTGGTGATGAACTTCCAGCAGGTATCGTGAAGTTGGCGAAAGTTTATATTGCTCAAAAACGTAAATTACGTGTGGGTGATAAGATGGCTGGTCGTCACGGTAACAAAGGTATTGTTGCTCGTATCGTTCGCGATGAAGACATGCCATTCTTGGAAGATGGAACTACAGTAGATATCGTGTTGAACCCACTTGGGGTACCTTCACGTATGAACTTAGGTCAGATTTACGAAACCATCTTAGGATGGGCTGGTCAAAAAACCGGACAAACTTTCGCAACGCCTATTTTCGATGGTGCATCTATGGATGATATCATTAATCAAACAGACGCTGCAGGTGTTCCTCGCTTTGGTGTAACTTACTTGTATGATGGTGGTACTGGTGTTCGTTTCGAACAACAAGCTACTGTAGGTGTGATTTACATGATCAAACTGAGCCACATGGTAGACGATAAGATGCACGCGCGTTCAATCGGACCATACTCATTGATCACTCAACAACCATTGGGCGGTAAAGCACAATTCGGAGGTCAACGTTTCGGTGAGATGGAAGTATGGGCATTGGAAGCATACGGTGCTGCCAATATCCTTCAAGAAATTCTAACCGTTAAATCTGATGATGTAATCGGAAGAGCGAAGACTTACGAAGCGATTGTTAAAGGAGATGCCATGCCACAACCAGGTATTCCAGAATCGTTCAATGTATTGCTACATGAATTAAGAGGATTAGGATTAAGTATTAATCTGAATCAGAATTAATTCATCAGACAACGAAAAGAAATTTTAACATAGACATTCAAACTGCACAAAATGCTTCAAGCAAAAAAAGTAGCAAAACCAACCAGTGATTTTAAATCAATCACTATCTCATTAGCTTCACCAGAAGAGATCTTAGAGAGATCTTCTGGCGAGGTAATGAAGCCAGAAACCATTAACTACCGTACCTATAAGCCAGAGCGCGAAGGTCTTTTCTGTGAAAAGATATTCGGTCCGGTAAAAGACTACGAATGTCATTGCGGAAAATACAAGCGTATCCGTTATAAGGGTATTGTTTGTGACCGTTGTGGTGTTGAGGTTACTGAAAAGAAAGTTCGTCGCGAGCGTATGGGACACATTTCCCTTACTGTTCCGGTAGCTCACATTTGGTACTTCCGTTCACTTCCAAACAAAATCGGATACCTATTGGGTATGCCTTCTAAGAAATTAGATCAGATCATTTATTACGAACGTTATGTTGTAATCAATGCTGGTCCAGTTACAGATGCTGAAGGAAGCGGATTGGAAGCTGGTCAATTCTTAACTGAAGAAGAATACTTGGATATCCAAGAGCAACTTCCACGCGAGAATCAATATTTGGATGATAAAGATCCTAACAAATTCGTAGCGAAAATGGGTGCTGAAGCACTTCATGATTTGTTGGCTCGTTTAGATTTAGATGCATTGTCATTTGAATTGCGCGACAAGGCAAACCGTGAGACTTCACAACAACGTAAAAACGAAGCGCTAAAGCGCTTGAGTGTTGTTGAAAGCTTCCGTGATGCAAACACTCGTGTAATCAACCGCCCAGAGTGGATGATTACTCGCGTAGTTCCGGTAATTCCACCAGAACTTCGTCCACTTGTTCCATTGGATGGTGGTCGTTTTGCAACTTCCGATTTAAATGACCTTTACCGTCGTGTTATTATTCGTAATAACCGTCTTAAGCGTCTTTTAGAAATTAAGGCACCTGATGTAATCTTGCGTAACGAGAAGCGTATGCTTCAAGAAGCGGTAGATTCATTGTTCGATAACAGCCGTAAATCTTCTGCTGTTAAGACTGAAAGCAACCGTCCGCTTAAATCACTTTCAGATTCTTTGAAAGGTAAGCAAGGTCGTTTCCGTCAGAACTTATTGGGTAAGCGTGTTGACTATTCTGCTCGTTCGGTAATTGTCGTTGGTCCAGAATTGAAACTTCACGAATGTGGATTGCCAAAAGATATGGCAGCTGAGCTTTTCAAACCATTTATCATTCGCAAGATGATTGAGCGTGGTATTGTGAAGACGGTTAAATCTGCAAAGAAAATCGTAGATAAAAAAGAAGCAATTGTTTGGGATATCCTTGAAAATATTTTGAAAGGTCACCCTGTATTGTTGAACCGTGCTCCTACCCTTCACAGATTAGGTATTCAATCTTTCCAACCAAAATTGATTGAAGGAAAAGCCATTCAACTTCACCCACTTGTTTGTACGGCATTCAACGCTGACTTTGATGGTGACCAAATGGCTGTTCACGTTCCACTTGGAAGTGCTGCAATTTTGGAAGCCCAATTGTTAATGTTAGGTTCTCACAATATCCTTAACCCTGCGAATGGTGCGCCAATCACGGTTCCATCACAAGATATGGTCTTGGGTCTTTATTACATTTCTAAAGGCCGCGAGGGTACCGACGAAAAACCTTGTCGTGGTGAAGGAAGAACTTACTATTCGAAAGAAGAAGTAATTATCGCCTTCAACGAAGGTCAATTAGACTTACACGCATTCATTAAAGTACGTTGGTACGATATGAATGACGAGCCAAGTATTATTGAGACTACTGCTGGACGTGTATTATTCAATGCGATTGTTCCACCAGAAGTTGGATTCATTAATCAACTTCTTACGAAGAAAGCTTTACGTGATATCATCGGAAACATTCTTAAGATTGTCGGAATTGCGCGTGCTGCGAAGTTCTTAGATGACATGAAAGATCTAGGTTACTACTGGGCATTCAAAGGTGGTTTGTCTTTCAAATTAACTGATGTTGTTGTTCCTAACGAGAAAGAAAAACTTGTTGGAGAAGCGACTGGTAAAGTTGCTGAGGTATTTGAGAACTATAACATGGGTCTTATTACCAACAACGAACGTTACAACCAAATCATTGACATTTGGACGAACACGAACTCGCGTTTGACAAACATTCTTATGGATCGTTTGAAAACAGACCAACAAGGATTCAACAGCATTTACATGATGTATGATTCTGGAGCTCGTGGATCGAAAGAACAAATTCGTCAGTTAGCAGGTATGCGTGGTCTGATGGCTAAGCCACAGAAGAACGCTGCTGCAGGTGGACAAGACATGATTGAGAATCCGATTTTGGCAAACTTTAAAGAAGGTTTGTCGATCTTAGAGTACTTCATCTCTACCCACGGTGCTCGTAAAGGTTTGGCCGATACTGCATTGAAAACGGCGGATGCGGGTTACTTAACTCGTCGTCTAGTTGACGTTGCTCAAGACGTAATTATTAACGAAGTAGACTGTGGTACACTTCGCGGATTGAATACAACTGCATTGAAGAAATCTGATGAAGTTGTTGAAAGCCTTCGCGATCGTATCTTAGGTAGAACTTCAGTTCACGATGTATACCACCCAGAAACAAATGAATTGCTTGTTGAAGCAGTTCAAGAAATTTCTGAAGAGATTGCAGATGCTATTGAAGCAGCTGGAATTGAAGAAGTGGAAATTCGTTCAGTATTAACCTGCGAAAGCAAGCGTGGAGTTTGTGCGAAGTGTTACGGTCGTGACCTTGCCTCTGCTCGTTTGGTTCAAGAAGGATTGGCTGTTGGTGTTATCGCTGCACAGTCTATCGGTGAACCAGGTACTCAGTTGACTCTTCGTACGTTCCACACGGGTGGTGCTGCGTCTGGTTCGGCTATTGATTCTGACTTAAAAGCTAAATACCCTGGTATCATTGAAATCGAAGATCTTCGTACAGTAGAAAGAAAAGAGAACAATACAACAGTTACTGTTGTTGTTGCTCGTTCTGCTGAATTGAAAATCAACGACGAAAAAACAGGTATCACTATGGCTACAATGAATCTTCCTTACGGTTCGATTCTACATGTAAACAGCGGCGATATCGTTAAGAAGAATGACGTGATTTGCGAATTCGATCCGTTCAACAGTGTTATCATCACTGAAGAAGATGGAACAATTAACTTCGACGCTATTGAAGAAGGTATTACCTTCAAAACTGAAGTCGATGAGCAAACAGGTTTCTCTGAAAAAATCATTATTGAAACGAAAGACAAGAAGAAAAACCCTAGCATCGAAGTCGTTCGCGGTAAAGATGTTGTTAAGGTATACTCTCTTCCTGTAGGTGCTCACTTGAACACCGAGAACGGAGTGAAGATTACCAAAGGTAGTATTCTTGCTAAGATCCCTCGTATGGCTGGTCGTGGTGGTGACATCACCGGTGGTCTTCCACGTGTTACCGAATTGTTCGAAGCACGTAACCCATCTAACCCAGCAAACGTTGCGGAAATCGACGGTATCGTTGAATACGGAAAAATCAAACGCGGTAACCGCGAGATTATCCTTCGCTCACGTACTGGAGAAGAGAAGAAATATTTGATCAACCTTGCTAAGCATATCTTAGTTCAAGACGGTGACTTTGTTCGTGCAGGTATGCAATTGTCTGATGGTGCTATCTCTCCTGGAGATATCCTAGACATTCAAGGACCAACTGCAGTTCAAGAATACTTGGTGAATGAAATTCAAGAGGTATACCGTCTGCAAGGTGTGAAAATCAATGACAAGCATTTCGAAGTTATTGTTCGTCAAATGATGCGCAAAGTAGAAATTCTTGATGCTGGTGATACACGTTTCTTACAAGGAAGCAC
>CANGEF010000030.1 GCA_947452685.1 Flavobacteriales bacterium
CTCGGCGTGCCGGTTCCGTTGGAATAGGCCAAGGTTAGAGCTGTTGGTGTTCCACCTACACAAAGGGTTTGTGTTGCTGTTGGCTGAGTGGTTATGCTTGGGTCTGCTACGGCAATAACTGTTGCCGTGTTTGAGGTGGTGGTTCCACATGCAGATCCGGATAGCGTAATGATGCAGTAGTAGTAATACGTTCCTGTTGCCAGTCCGGTTGGAGTATACGTTGAAGCAGTTGCTCCGGCAATACTTGTTCCGCCTGTTGTGCTGTTTGTTGCATTGCTATACCACTGATAGCTTGGGGTTCCTGTTCCACCGGTGTAGGCAACACTTAACGCCGCTGCTGTTCCACCGTCGCAGATGGTTTGCGTAACAGTTGGTTGCGTGCTAACAGTTGGAGGTGAAACGACGATCACTGCAGCTGTTGTCGAAGCGGCAGTTCCACAACCGTTTCCGGTTGCTGACACTTCACAATAATAGTAAACCGTTCCTAGGGCTGCACTCGGCGGCGTGTAAGATGTTGAGGTAGCACCAGCAATGGCAGTTCCTCCGGTTGCGGCGTTGGTGGTGTTAGAGAACCATTGGTAAGCCATGGTGCCTGTTCCTCCGATGGAGGTTACGTTCAATGTCGTGGTTGTTCCGTTTATACAAATCGTCTGAGTTGAAAGCGGTTGAACCGAAAAGGATGGATCATCTACAACAACAACATTTGCAGTCGATGAATTGATTGTTCCGCATCCAGAACCTGAAAGTGTAACAGCACCATAATAGTAGTAGTTACCTGAAGTGGCAATAGCTGCTGGAGTATAAGTTGCTCCTGTAGCCCCTGGAATTGAAGTTCCTCCAGTAGTTGAATTGGTGGTATTGCTGAACCACTGATACGAGGCTGTTCCTGTTCCACCGGAATAGGCCGTTGTAAGTGAGGAAGGAATTCCTCCCACACAAAGCGTTTGCAATGCAGTTGGCTGAGTGGTTATTATTGGATCTGCCAGAACATTAACAGTAGCCACGTTGCTTGGCACACTTCCGCATCCAAGGCCTGTTAAGGTAACTACTCCGTAATAATAGAATGTTCCTACTGTTGTTCCAGCAGCTGTATAAGAATTTGTGGTTGCTCCTGCAATTGCGGTTCCGCCAGTATTGCTGCTGGTTGTGTTGCTATACCATTGGTAACTTGCTGTTCCCGTTCCTCCCGTGTAGCCCATTGTTAATGGATTCGGGGTACCACCGATACAGATACTTTGTGTAGGTGTAGGCTGTGTATTTACTGTTGGAGGTGCTACAACTATGATTGCACCTGTTCCTGAAGTAACAACGAAGATAACTCCGCATGTCAAGCTGGCAACGTTCACCCGACAGTAGTAATAACGTGTTCCAGTTACGTTTGTAGGAGGAATAAATGTTGGTGAAGTGGCACCCGCTAAAGCTGAACCCGAGAAGTTATTGTTCACGGTTGTGCAATACCATTGGTAGCTAATTGTTCCCAATCCATTGTTCACGGTCACTGTTAGTGCGGTTGGTATACCATTCAAACAAACTGTTTGAGAGGCTTGGGGTTGAGTTGCAATTGTGGCATCGGCAACTACAATCACTTGCGAAGTTGCAGAGGTAAGAACATTACAACCCGATGAGCTCAGTGTTATCACACAATAGTAATAATAAGTGCCAGGCGTGTTCATTGCAGAAAACGTATAAGTGGCAGAAGTCGCTCCTGGTATTGCTGTTCCAGTAGTTGTGCTTGTTGTTGTGTTTGAATACCATTGGTAAGCAGGTGTTCCCGCTCCGCCGGTATAGCCTACTGAAATAGAAGCCGGCACTCCGCTAACGCAAATCGATTGAGTAGCGGTAGGCTGAGTGCTCATCGTAGGATCGGCAACCACTACAACTTGTCCAACAGCTGAAAGTGCTGTTCCGCAGCCTGAACCACTTAAGGTCACAAGGCAATAATAGTTTCGAGTGCCCGCTGTACTTAATACAGGCGTGGTGTAAGATGCTCCGGTTGCGCCGGCAATGATTGAACCTCCTGTATTACTCACTGCGGTATTCGAATACCATTGGTAGGTTGCGTTTCCTAATCCGTTTGAATAAACAACACTTAGCGTTGCTGTACCACCAATACAAATATTTTGAGTAGCCAATGGTTGCGTCGTAATTGTTGGGTCGGCTATTACAATTACTTCTGCTGTATTGGTTGTAATATCAGGACAGCTGGCAGAGCTTAGTGTTACTACACAATAGTAATAGGTTGTTCCAGCTACTGCACTTGAAGGAGTGTAGGTTATTGTTGTTGCACCGGCAATTGCTGTTCCTCCTGTGTTCGCATTGGTGGTATTGCTATACCATTGGTACGTTGGAGTTCCAGACACACCCACCAAGGTGAAGGTAAGCGGACTAACGGTTCCTCCAACACACATACTTTGCGTTGTGAGCGGTTGAAGCGTAAAATCGGGAACGGTCACGGTTAACGTATCTGTCGCATTGCATTGCGCAGGTACACCTGGCATGGAAACCATTATCACCGTATTTCCTGAAATACTCTCGAGCACTTGAACAGCTCCGTTTCCGTCGAAACCCGGTGTAGTATCTCCACTTAAAACAGACCACGTGTAGGTAGTACCACCCGAAGCCGTTACAGTAACTGGGGCATTGTTACAAATTGTTGCGGTAGTCGGATTCAAGGTTACGCTTGGGAAAACGTTTACGGTTACCACTTGATCGTCAAATTGAGGCGCCGTGCAAGCATTATCAACCGCATGAAAGTTTATGGTATTTGGGGCACCTACCATGGACGGATCTGCTGTAAAACAGAAGTTCCCTGAGGCAGGATTGTAATTCACGGTGCTCTGCGTGAATACCGGTGTTCCCGCATTCATTCCAGCGCTCCAAGTCGCTGTTAAGGTAATGGCGCGATACAAATTTGTGTTAGAAGCTGAAACCGTAAAGCAGACGTTATCACCTGAACATGCATTGATGGTTGCTGGTCCGGCCAAATCCGCCGGAATGTTTATGGTTTGAATTTCCGGATTGGCAAAGGCTGTGGGAGTAATTCCACAATCGCGAATAACAAAAACCATGTTTTCAAAATACGTCCCTACAACGTTTGCACCTTGAGAAATTGTAATTTGAACAGTAACGATATAATTTCCAACAGAAATACCATTGGTGTTAATTGAAACAGCACCCGTTGTAGCATTCACCGTGGCACCCAAGGTGTTGACATATCCTGGAACATTGATTCCAACATCCAAAGAAGCGCCTGTTGTTTGAGGAGTTGAGAGAGCGTATGCTGCAGTAATTCCGGCTGGAAGAGTTACCGTAGGAGTATGGATAAAAACCCCATTGTTTCGGCAAACGTAGGGCACTTGCATGGAAGTAATGACTGGAGAATCCTCGCAATAATTTGTATTGATGAGGGCGTCTAAGTATGCATCTGGAAGAGTACTGTAATTGATATTGTTGAAATAGTTCCAATCCCCTTCGTTCCAGATAACCTCCCATGTACAGCCCGGAGTAAGGGTAACGGTAGCTTGATAAGTGAGCAATTGCGTCCCCGGGGATAATCCACCGTTACAAGAGCTGCTTGGCAATTCACTGGCGCACAGGTTGGAGATTTCTGTGGTGCTAATGAGGTTTAACGTAATATTTTGAGGATTCAAGGTGCAACCGGTAGGAAAAACAAATAAGTTCTCTGCTGAAAGAGCCGGACTCGCACCGAAGCAATCCTTGTAAATTCGCATAGTAATCTGATATTGATTACCCCCAAGGCAATCCCAAGTTAGGTTTCCACCCAAAACGTGGTTTGCTTGAGCCGAATAACTCAAGAAAAAAACTGAAGCAATTGCTAAAAATCGAACAAAGAAGCGCATCGTATTATTTTTCGTACTATAAAGGTGCAATTTAAGAAATAACTACTTATACAGCTCGGTTTTCAGCAGAAACAAGAGTAAAATTGTTAAGGCTGAAACGTTAGTAAGTAGCTCTCCAAGAATAAAGACGAAAAAAATAAGTAAAAGGGTGCTTTATCATTTAACATTCATTTCACAATGGACTTGCGAAGTGAACTATTTGTAGAATATATTTGCCTCAAAATTAAATGGTAATGAAAAAACTTTTACTTCTCTCTTTTTCTGTTTTTGCTTTATTCACAGCTAAAGCTCAGTGCAACCAAGTTTTCATCTCTGAAATTGTTGAAGGCTGGAGCAATAATAAAGCAGTTGAAATATACAACTCTACGAACACCGCTGTAAACCTTAATGGATATGGTCTTGTTCGTTTTTCGAACGGTAGCACTGCTTATGGAAGCATTACTCCATTAGACGGATATACCATTGCAGCTCATGATGTAATAGTGGTTGTCCTTGACAAAAGAGATTCATTGGGAACTGGTTTAGAAGCTCCAGTATGGGACGAATTAGCTGCTGCAGCTGATCTTTTTGTTAACCCAACTTACGATGCTGGAATTTGGCCGTTGTATTTCAACGGAAACGATGCAGTTGCCATTGTAACAAACAACGGACAAACGCTTATTGACCTATACGGAAGAATTGGAGAAGGCACAGGATTCGGTGGATGGAGCTCATACGGCACAGATGCTACCGGAGCTACTTTGTATGCTTCTACCGATCACACACAAATTAGAAAGTCAACAGTTACTACTGGTGTAACTACGAATCCGGCTACTTTCGATGTGTTTGCTCAGTACGATACCTTACCAGCTAATACTTTCACTTTTTTAGGCGCTCACACTTGTGATTGCGGTGTTGTTGGTACGTCTGAAATAACAGAACGTGCATTCTCAATGTATCCTAATCCAGTGTCAGGAGATGTATTAAACGTGGTTTCTTCAAAGAACATTCGTTCAGTTAGAATATTCGACAATACAGGACACATTTTATTCATGAACGGAACCATTTTAGACCGCATGACTCGCATTCAGACCGGTTCACTTGCAAAAGGAGCCTATATCATTGAGGTAGGTTTTGAAAACGGAACGTTCAATCGCCAAACTTTCATAAAATAAACCAACTGTAATTCTTGAAAAAGGGGCTCACTTCGGTTAAGCCCCTTTTTTATCGGCATTTATTTCAACCTTATTTCATTGCTATGAGAATTTTAAAATCATTCTTTTTACTGATTGTATTCATATCTATTGGTTCGTTTACCCATGCACAGCAAGGGGTCATAAGCGGAACCGTTCGCGACGGACTTTCAGGAGAAACTTTGCCAAACGCATTCGTTCTTTGGGCAAACAAAGAAAGTGGTGTAGCTGTTGACCCTTCAGGCAAATTCAACATAACCCTTCCCTACGGAAACTATGAATTGATTGTTACCGCCGTGGGTTATGAAGAGATTAAAAAGAATATTTCTCTTTCCAAAAAAGAATACTCGATTGACTTCGACCTTATTCAAACGACACAAAAAGAACTTGTTATTACGGCCGATTTTGCTGTTGGAAGAACCGTTCCTGTTGCCTTTTCAAACATTGGCTTGAAACGCATTGAAGAGGAATTGGCTGGAAGAGAAATGGCAACTTTAGCGAACACCACTCCAGGCGCTTACGCTACTCGTTCAGGTGGCGGAGACGGTGATGCACGCGTGACCATTCGCGGATTTTCCGGGAATAATGTTGCCGTAATGTTAGACGGTGTTCCGGTAAACGACATGGAAAATGGAACCGTGTATTGGAGCAATTGGTTCGGACTAGATTTGGCTACACAGACTACACAAATTCAACGTGGATTGGGTGCATCTAAATTGGTTATTCCTGCAGTTGGCGGAACCATGAATATTATGACCCGTGGAATTGATTCGAAAAGAAGAGCTCAGGTTCGTGAAGAATATTCTTACGGCGCATTCGCAAGAACCTCTTTCTCTTACAATTCGGGAAAAACGAAAAACGGTTGGGCATATAGCTTAGCTGGCTCTTACAAAAAAGGAGACGGTTGGATCGAAGGCGGCTTTACCAAAGGATATTTTTTCTACGGGAAAGTTGAAAAAATATTGGGGAATCACTTATTAAGCTTGTACGCCGTTGGTGCACCGCAAAGTCATGGCCAACGCACAAAAACAGATGCCGTGGCTATGTATGACAATGCAACGGCATTGACGCTTAATTCTGGAACTCAATTTCAATACAGTGGCTCTTCAAGAGATATCTACAACGGAGGAATAAACTACAATCCAGATGTTGGATACCTCACTCGCTACGATTTCGCTAATGGAGTAAAAACAAATGAGCAGGCGCAAGAAACGGTGAACGGAAAAGTGAATTTCTTCTTCAAACCTCAATTTTCTTTTAAAGATATTTGGACCATTAATGAGAAATCATTTATCTCAACTGTCGCCTACATGTCTATGGGACACGGTGGCGGAACAGGGTGGCGTTCGAATTTAACTGTGAACGATTACAACCCAGACGGTAGCGTGAATGTGCAGTCGTTTTTCGATTCGAATGTTGGAAACAAAATTCCCCTTTTCTCGGGACCCGATTATAACATTAACACACAAGTTAGTAGCACCGAGCGCTATGCTGTTTCCAATTACATTAAAGCAAGCATGAACGATCACAAATGGTACGGTGCACTTTCAACTTATAGTAATAAAATAAATGAGAACCTTACCTTTTCTGGAGGAATTGATGTTCGTCAATACAAGGGTTCTCACTACGCGAAAATCATTGACCTCATGGGAGCAGATTACGCATGGGTGCGCGATAAATTCAATTACAATTCAACCAACTTGATAAAAAGAGTGGGTGATACAGTAGACTATCACAACGATGCATTCATTCGTTGGGGCGGATTCTTTGGTCAGATGGAATATGAAAAAAACAAAGTATCTGCATTCTTCAGCGCGTCAGCTGCAGAAACTGGATACATGCGTGTTGACTATTTCAAACCAAAGGTTTATACCGTAAATGGTGTGGATGTTCCTGTTGGTTATGCCTATGCCAACAATGCAATTGCCATGCAGGTAGATACAACTGTTTACAATGGGCAAACGCTGTACAGCAATATGCCAGGCTCGAAATACCAAAGCACAGGTTGGTATTACCGCTCTACTTTCACTGTAAAATCTGGGGTTAAATACAGCTTCAATAAAAACGTTGCTGCATTTGTGAATGGTGGTTACTTGAATAAAGCTCCTCTGTTCAACCAAGTTTACACGAATAGCAACCAGCGCTTCAATCAAATTTTCAATGAGAAAATTACAAGCTTCGAAACGGGATTGAATTTCAAATCGAAAAAATTCTCTACCAATTTCAATGCGTATTTCACCGATTGGAAAAACAAACCCTATCCGGGCGGAATCTCTGTGCCAAATCCGCAAGATCCTACCACAAACATTACTGTAAACATTCAAGGAATGAATGCACGACACATGGGTGCTGAAATGGATTTTGCTTATAAAATAAATGATCGATTAACTTTTGAAGGACTTGTTTCTATTGGTGATTGGAGATGGATGTCGGACACAAAAATTTATGTTACAGATAATGCCAACAACATTGTATACAACAATCCTGGCGATCCAAGCAGCGGTCAAATGACTGTTGAATTCAATGCAAAAAATGTGCATGTGAGTGATGCGGCACAAACTCAGTTGGGAGGTATGCTTAGATATGAGTGGAAAAACGGCGCGTATGTAAAAACGCGTTACACTTATTTCGATAGATATTTCGCTCAAGCAAATCCGTTCACCCTTCATGGAGACAACTCGCATCGCGACTCATGGAGAATTCCTGCTTACGGAACGTTAGAATTCCACGCGGGATACAGTTACACCGTTCAAGATAAAGTGAAGTTAGATTTAAGAGGTTCTATGTTTAACGTGCTTAATTCGCACTACATCACAGACGCTGTGAACAACGATCCATATGCACTTTACACGAATACGAGTGCAACATTCGGAGCAAATTCGGCCGGAGTTTTCTTTGCTCAGGGAAGATGGTTCAGCTTATCTTTGACGGCTACTTATTAAAAAATCAAAACAGAAAAAATAATGAAATACTTTTTATCCTTTTTAATTGTCGTATTGAGTGTAAGCTTGAACGCGCAAACTGTTGCTAACGCAAGAGCCGCAGCAGTAGGTGCAAGCGTTACCATTACGGGCGTAGTCATTAACGGTGCTGAAATGGGAAGTTCCGTTCGCTATGTGCAAGATGCAACTGCAGGTATTGCTGTTTATCCTGGCGCACAATGGACCACTTTCACGGCTCCTAACATTGGAGACAACGTGACCGTGACCGGAGTTCTTTCTCAATACAACGGGTTGTTAGAATTAGGATCTACGTTAACCGCTGTTACTGTTAACTCTTCAGGCAATGCCTTACCAACGCCTCAAACAACTACACCCACCGCCATTAACGAATCTTTCGAAGGTGAGCTGGTTTCTGTGGACAACGTAGTGTTTGATCTTGCAGGTTCAGTTATTACAGGAAATTCAACCTACACCTACACCGCAAACGGTCAATCAGGAGTGGTTTACATTCGTACTGGAAGTGTATTGGTAGGAACAAATCTTCCGGCAAGCGCCATAACCCTCGTTGGTATTGTTTCGCAATTCGATGCTACAACTCCTTACGACGCAGGTTACCAAATTCTTCCACGCGATGCAAATGACTTCATTTTACCTGCTGGTGTTGCTATTGTTGGAACGGTTACTCAGACAAACATTACAACCACATCATTCGATTTGAATTGGGCTACGAATAACAACAGTGACAGTCAGATCAATTACGGATTAACTCCAGCTTTGGGTCAAACTGTTTACGTAAATGAAAGTGTAACCAATCACGTTGTAAACATCCCAGGTCTTCAGCCGGGAACCATTTACTACGCTTCTGTTACTTCTTCTAACGTTGATGGTTCTAGCACAAGCAGCGTTCGTCCATACGCTACTAAAAGTTTAAGCTCGGGTGTTATTCGTGCTTACTTCAACAGACAAGTAGATAACAGCTATGCAACCATTGAAAATGCAGCTTCTCTTGGTGCTGCCTCCAATGATACCATTGCCGCATACATTATGCGCGCACAACAAACATTGGATATTGCTGTGTACAACATTTCCGATGACGCAGTAATTATTAATGCCATCAACAACAGATACAATGCAGGTGTTCAAGTTCGTGTAATTTCAGACGCTTCTACATTCGGTGCAGGTTTGGCTATACTGAATAGTAACATTCCTGTTTTACAACGTGTAAACACAACAGGCACTGGAATCATGCACAATAAATTCATGATCATTGACGCTGACTCTCCTGCAAATGCATGGGTATTCACAGGTTCTATGAACTGGACTGCGAACAATATGTACAATGACTTCAACAACATTATCATCTTCCAGGACCAAAGTATTGCTCGCGGATATCGTATAGAGTTTGAGGAAATGTGGGACGGTTCAGGTGCGCAACCTGGAAGCAGCACAGGTGTATTTTCTTCTGCTAAAACAAACAACACACCTCTTCAATATGTGTTGGGTCCGAATGACATTAAAGTTGAAAGCTATTTCTCTCCAACCGATAACACAAACGGTGCAATCATTAAAACCATTCACACAACAGATACCAACTTAGACTATGCAATTCTTGCGTTCACGCGCACAGACATTGCTGATGCGATTATTTCTGAAGACGATTTATTCTTGGTATTGGTTCGTGGTATGATGGAACAAACATCTGATCCTGCATCTGAATACACCTACCTTCAAAATGCTGGACAAGACATTCGCAGTCATGAAGCAATTCCTTATGACCTTCACCACAAGTATTGCATTGTCGATCACAGCACGTTAGATTCAGACCCAACAGTACTTACAGGCAGTCACAACTGGAGTAGCGCTGCGCAAAGCAACAACGATGAAAATACTGTTGTTGTTCACGATGCTCGAATTGCAAACCTTTATCTACAAGAGTTTATGGCAACCTGGAGTTTAGTGGGTGTTGAAGACCAAACGAACAGCGAAATGAGCGTGTTCCCTAACCCTGCTTCATACAACCTTTGGGTAGGTGTTCCTGTTCAATCTGGAAAAACAGTATTGAACATTTACAGCGCGCAAGGACAACTTGTTTACACTGAAAATTTGTATTCAAAAATGAATCAAGTATCCCTTCCTTCACTTGCTGTTGGAACATACGTTTGTAAAGTTTCTAACGATACTAATCTTTGGACGAAAACGATTATTATTAAGTAATATTTTCTAAGCTAGATTGAAAGAGGGCGGAACATTCCGCCCTCTTTATATTTGTAACACTATGGAAACCTTTCGAATTGTTGGACTCATGAGCGGAACAAGTCTAGATGGACTTGACATTGCGCTGTGCAATCTTTCTTTCCAGGAAGGGAACTGGGAATATGAAATCGAGGCTGCAGAGACCGTAGTGTACGACGGTTCATGGCGCGATATTTTTCGAAGAGCGCATAAAATGTCCGCACTCGAATTGGCACAATTGAATGTAGATTTTGGAATTTATTCTGGAAAGCAAGTCAAGCGTTTTTTAGAGGAACGGAGTCTATCGGCCGATGCCATTGCTTCGCACGGACACACCATTTTCCATCAGCCAGGCGAATCGCTTACGGTTCAAATTGGAAGCGGTGCGCACATTGCCGCGCATGCTGGAATAAAGACCATTTGCGATTTTAGAACTACAGATGTAGCCCACGGTGGACAAGGCGCGCCGTTGGTTCCCATTGGTGACCGATTGTTATTCAATGAATACGATTTTTGTTTGAATATTGGTGGAATTGCGAATGTATCCTATACCCTCATGGGCGACCTCAATGCTTTCGATGTTTGTGTAGCGAATATGGCTTTGAATCTCTTGGCAGAACAAACCGGACATCCGTTCGATGCCAACGGTGAAATGGCAAGACGTGGAGTTGTGAATGTTGAACTTCTTGAAAAATTAAATGCACTCCCCTACTATTCGCAAGAACTTCCGAAGTCGTTGGGGAAAGAATGGTTTGAACGTCACTTCCTTCCATTGCTTGGCGCATCGCAATTAACGATTCGTGATTTACTTGCTACTTGCACAGAGCATATGGCCATTCAAATAGCAAAGATTTTTGAAGGTTGGACAGGCAGTGTCTTGGTTACCGGCGGAGGAGCGTTTAATTCATTTCTTATTGAATCGATTCAGGCAAAAACAGATTTGGCAGTTGTTGTTCCAGATAACGATACCGTACAATACAAAGAAGCACTCATTTTCGCTTTATTAGGAGCACTTCGACTTTCTGAGCGTCCAACAGCACTCTCGGAAGTTACAGGCGCTTCTAAAGACACCTGTGGCGGTTGCATCTATTTGTAATTGGAAAGAATTTCCTTGAATTGATTCATAGATTCTACCGTGTGCAAACTGTCTGGTTGATGAATCCAAAAATAACATTTCTTCAATCCGATCTTTTCCCAATTTCGCAGCTGCTGCGCCCATTGATTCAGGCGAACTTCATCGCTTGCATGCAAATCATTTCCACCAAAACGAATGACCAACTCATCGCTCGTTAATCGCATGTGCACAGCATCTCTTCTTCCCGCAGTGTCACAAACGATTAGTCCGACATTCAATTTTATTAATTCATTCGCATACTCTTCCAAAACACTTCCAACAAACCAATCGGGATGACGCATTTCCACGGAATAGCGAACATCTCGCGGAAGTGATTCAAGATAACGAAGCAAAGGCTCTGCCTTAGAAGGACTGTAATGCGGAGGTAATTGAATGAAGGTAGTTCCCAAATTTTTTCCGAAAGCAAAGAGTGCTTCAAAAAACAAATCCGTTTCGCGCTCACAGTTTTGAAATTGTCGCCAATGCGAAATGCTTTGTGGAAACTTCGGACAGAATAAAAAATTTTCGGGGACTTGCTCCACCCACTTCTCTACCTGCGCAACAGGAGGAATGCGGTAATGCGAACCGTTGAATTCAATACACGGAAACAATCGTGAATAGTAATGAAGAAATTCTGAAGGTTTCGCTTTAGCTGGAAAATGAATTCCCCTCCATTGCGGAACACCCCATACTGTTCCTCCGATAATAATTTCCAATCCACCCGAACGTTCATTCGGTAGAAAAGAATAATCTTGCGTTGGAACGTCCAATGAAAAAGAAAGATGCTCTACGCTATCTAACTTCCCGAATTTCACTCGACCGTATTTCTATGCGGAGCTAACATGGCTGCTGCTTGACGCTCGCGTTTCACATGTCCAATTGCGTAGATCGGCGTCCAAATAAATCCGTACAAACCGAACACACCAATAATAGACGCAGTGGCCCACCAGTGCGTAACGAAGAAATCATCTTTCCAAATGTAATTGTAGAAGGAAGTGATAATGTCTCCCTTTTGTGGATCGTGCATGGGAATGAAATTGAAAAGCATGGATGCCAGAATGATCAATGTCACAACTGCAGTTGATCCGATAGATGCTGAATAATTCGGATCACTTCCAGAGCCCTTTGAAAAATTCCAATAACCGACCATGTAGTTGTATTTGTCGCAAACAACTGCCACTTCATCGTCCCATTGCGCATGGTATAAGCCATCGCTCACACGGGTAATTACTTCATCATTTACCTTCACCCAGCGTTGTGCACCTTTGTCTTCTTGACCGTCTAAATGCGAGGTTCCGCTTTCAACAAGTTTGCCTTTTACAATGCGTAATTCGCGGTTTGGAAATAGTTTTTCGAACATGGTTTTTCGTGTTGTTATTGCGAAGATAATGGAATCGCTTCAAGCTCTACGCGACGACCCTTTTCTCCAACTTCGTTAATTCCGATGACTTTAACTTTTATGTTTTTCTCTGAAATTCCATTGGCCATTAGCAACTCCTTCGTTGCTTGAATTCTCGCATGAGCCAACTCTTTGTTTCGCTTCGAACTTCCATCTGCACTTGCAAAGCCATTGATCAAGTAAATTGAATTGGATTGATCTTTCAGCCAATTTCGCAAATCTATTTTCTGCATTTCATTCAGAGCACTTACATTCACAGGAAAAAAATATTTCTTGGTTGAAACACCGCTGCTCACGGCTGGTTCAGCGCTTGATACATTCAATTTACTTCGGTCTATCTCTTCCAACAACGTCAAATTCGTGTAGACAAAATCAAGCAATTCAAATTGGAAGTTACCATTTGCATCGAACTTGAACACGCGAATGATATTTCCGAATTCATCAATAAGCTCTGCTTTGTAGCCTTTCCCATTTCCCAGAGCTTTTAACAATTCCCAATTTTTTTCTTGAATACACACTTTGTATTTCGTTTCTAACGAAAGGTTGAAGAGCGTGGTTAAACCATCATTATTTGATTTCAATTCGAATCGTTCTCCACTTCCAACTGAAAAAACAGACAGGCCAATGTTTGGTAATACGCGCGTTCCTTCCTTCAATCTAAATTGAACCTGTTTGCTTTTTTGCGGAAGGATGTAATGTTCTATTTCATTCATTCGAGAAACGTAAGCTTCTTGCTTGGAAACGAAAACAATCTTATACGCATCTCCCTTTTCATTATTGAATGGAGAAGGAAGCTTTTTTGAAATCTGAAACGCCTCACTTTTCAATGAGGAATAGAGCGTCAAATTTAAATTGGACAGATTCATTCTTGAAAAATAAAGCGTGCCCTGAAACAGCGTTCCTCCTAATTCATTGTCGGAAGTATTCACACCTGCTCCTAAGTTGAAAACAGGTCCCCAGCCGTCTGATTTTCTGTAACATCCGTACATATCATAACCACCAAATCCACCTGAACGATTGCTTGAAAAAATTAATAATCTCTCAATCGGATCATACGTTGGATTCAAGTTATCAAAACCGCCTTCTCCTTTGTTGGCGCTCATTTCAACCGGTGCGCCAAGGCTTTTGAAAGTCAGAGTAGAATCCCAATAAAAAATCTTGCACGTCTTTGAAAGCACTCCTCTTTCATCGAGTTCAGTTTGAAAAAACAATTCGCTTTTGTTATCTCCAAAACAAGCAACGCCTTCATCGAAATTCCAATCTTTTGGAAAGAAGGTCTCCTCTCGTTGCGAATCCATTTCAATTTTTAATAGTCTTGAAATACGCGTAGTTTGCATAGTTCCCTGCCCATAGAATTGATTCAGTCTAGAACTAATCACCAAAGCCGTTCCATCTCTGTAGTCTGAAAGAAGATCACCATCTTCGGAATTGAAAGCGCTATTTACCTTCACCCAATCTTGAGAAAAAATGGGACCAACAAAAAAGATAAGAAGTAAAAGAATTACGCTTCTCTTTGTGCTTTCCATGCTTGGTAGTGTTCGTCTAATTCTTGAAAATACGCTTCACCAAACTTGGTTGTAATGGCATCTTTTAAAAATCGGTACACTGGAACTTGCAATTTCGATCCGCACTCGCACGCTGGCGCGCATATGGGCCAACGGTGATAATTCAATCCAACATAGTCCGCCAACTTGGTCAAACGAATGGGATACAGATGACACGAGATGGGTTTTCTGAATTTCGATTCTCCTGCTTTCCATGCGGTTTCCAATGCGCACAATGCAGTTCCATCGGCAGCATAATGAACGAAGGCACAAGCGCCTTTCTCAGACACCAACGTGGTTACAATGTCTCCGTCTTCGTCTACTTGATAAAGTCCTTCGCGTTCAATAGCAGCTATTCCTTCAGGCACCATGTAAGGTTTTGCATTTTCCCACTCCTGCTTTAAAATTGGGATTTCGTCTTCAGCTACAGGGGCACCGCTATCTCCTTCTACGCAACAAACTCCTTTGCATGCCGAAAGGTCACAAACAAAATGTTCTTCGAAAAGATCCTCGCTTACAAGGGTGTTTTGAATGATTATCATGGGTTGGTCTTGCGTTCGTTTACATGATGCAAACGAATGTTCAGTAACTCTACAACAAGCGCAAAGGCAAAGGCAACATAGGAGTACATCTTTATGTTTACATATTCCGGAATGTGAATCAAATCGGCACTTTCGCACGCTTCAGCAACTAAGTTCAATCCGATTACAATTAAGAATACCAAAGCTAACATTTTCAAGGTTGGATACTTCTCTATGAATGCGCTAACGTACGGTGCAAAAGCCAACATGACGAACATAGCAATGATTACCGCAACAACCATAATTGGAACGTGCTCTACCAAACCTACGGCTGTGATGATTGAATCGAAAGAGAAGACAATATCAATGATGGTAATTTGAATGATGGCTTGAAATAAATTAATTTTTCTAGACTTCTCGGTCTCTTCGTTATCTGCAATTAAAAACTTATGTCGAATTTCATTCGATGTTTTTATGATTAAGAACAAACCTCCTGCGAGCAATACAATGCCCCTTCCTGAAACAGGATAACCGCCCAAGGTGAAAAAAGGTTCTTGCAAATGGGCTAAATAGGAAAGGGTAAAGAGCAAGCCAATTCGAAATACAAGGGCGAAAGAAAGTCCCAATCTGCGTGCTTTGGTTTGATCCGATTTCGAAGATAAAAATCCGGTTACAATTGCAATGAAAATAATGTTGTCTATTCCTAAGACAATTTCCATAATTACCAAGGTCAACAAGTCTATCCAACCTTGCACGGTTGTGAATGCCGAGAAAAATGATTCCATACTACAAATGTAAGGTTTTGAATAGGAAAAGCGCTGCCTACAAGCACACGATATTCACTTTGAAATTTTAATACTTATTGTTGAATTTGCAATTCGAATTGAAAAACATCTGCCAATTCTTGCAGAAGAATTCGTTTTACTTCATCCATGTCCATTTCACGTCCCAATTCTTTCGACAAACTGGTGACCGTTTTATCGGTAATACCGCAAGGCACGATGTAGTTGAAGTAATTCAAATCGGTATTCACATTGAAGGCGAATCCATGCATGGTGAGCCAACGACTACACTTCACCCCGAGCGCAGCAATTTTCCGAGATTTCTTCGGATCATCAATATCGAGCCAAACCCCGGTAAGCCCATCAATTCTTCCACCTACAATTCCATAATGTGCAATGGTTCGAATGATGGCCTCTTCGAGGTAGCGCATGTACTTGTGAATGTCGGTGAAGAAATGTTCGAGATCTAAAAGCGGATAACCTACTATTTGTCCTGGGCCATGATAGGTAATGTCCCCACCTCGATTGATTGGATAATAGGTGGCTCCAATCTCTTTGAGTTTCTCTTCGGAAACGAGCAAGTGAAATGCGTCTCCGCTTTTTCCTAGCGTATATACATGCGGATGCTCAACGAAGAGAAGAACATCTTCTGTTCCCTCTCCGTCAGCTTTTCCTTCTGATCTGTTTTGAAGTTTTCGTTGAACATTGCGTTCAAACAACTCTTCCTGAAAATCCCATGTTTCCTTGTACGGCGCATGGCCTAGGTCTCTGAAGGAAACGACGGGTTTGCTCATATTTTAGAAAGCTCGTTTTTCAAGAAAATAATTGCTGGAATAGCTGTTGCATCTTCGTTGCGCAATTCAGCCAAATCAATGCTTAACCAGTCACCTAAGTGAATTAAGTAGTATGCTCTTTCAAGTCTGCTTGAACCTTTCGCGTGAATTTCAATAATGGTATCGCATTTTTCTGCCATTAATTTTTTACAGATGTCCATGCGAATTTGTGAACGCTTGTGATCATCTTCTGTGCGAAGCATTAACACCGCAACGCGGTTGTCTCCACCTGTCCAGCCCACCAATTCGTTGTGGTTCATCTCTGGGAAAACGTGATTCCAGCAAAGCATTTTCGAGTTCTCATTGATTTGTTGTCTCCAACGAATAGCAACGCCTTCGTAGCTTGCTTCGCTGTACAAAACGGGGATGCGAGATACAATTCTCTCAGCAATTGATTTGGTCTCTGTGCGAATGTTTGCGATTTCAGCATGAATTAAATCGATTGAATTGCTGATTTCCGCTTCGAAGTTTCCGTTGTAAATTCCGTAAGCCTTCAAGGTGAATAACACTTGAACCGAGCTATAGCCGAACATACTTCTTGGAGGTTTTCCACCAGGAATAATAATGCAATTGTATCCGTCAGCTGCCGCTGCCGCCGCAATTCTACCACCGCTAGTGATGCAAGAAATGGTAGCACCTTTTGCTTTTGCTTCGTTGTATGCTGCAACAGTTTCCTCTGTTTCGCCGCTGTAGCTGGAAATAATAACCAATGTCTTAGGACCTACGAATGCAGGAAGAACGTAGTCGTTCGTGCAAAGAATAGGTAGGCAGCAATCGTCTGCTACCAATTGAGAAACAATCTTTCCGCCGATACCTGAACCTCCTAAACCGGAGATGACAATGTTTTCAAATTGTTTGTCGGTGTTTGTGAATGTTGCGCTTTGACCAATGGTCAAGGCTTCTTTCAAATGTGTTGGAAAAGCTTCTACTAATGATTTCATTTTAAAAAATTTAAGATGCAAATGTACAATTCAAACGGGTTATTTCCTTCTTAGAACGCCCTTCTCTTCACAAAGTTTCGCCAAAGGGGCAAAATAAAACATAGCGGTTCCTTTTTTATCCGCTATGCTTAACAAATCGTGCTCGCCATCTGACCAATTGATGAGGTGCATCATGTTGTGAACCATTCCGCGCTGATCCATGTTCGGCATATTGGAACTCGGATACAATCCGCGCCTACCCAATTGCGGCTCTCCGTATTGAACAACGGCTTCGTAGGTCTCGTTCATTTCTAGGGCCAAAACCATTTGAAATAAAATTTCTACTCCTTCTTCCATGGCAGGAAGAGAAATGAAATCGCGATTGTCTAATGAGGTGTGGTATTGCGTATAACGCTGGTAAGGCGTGCGCATGAATGAACCCACGGGCAAGTTGTATCCGGGAGAACAGAACTGGCGCTCGTCGCTTCCACCTACGGAAAATTCTAAATCGTTCCACTCAAGTGGAAGTTGATTCAAGATGTGTTTGCTAATGCGATCGACCAAGGCATTGCCTTTGCGCGAATTCTTGTAATGAATTTTTCCGGCATCGCCGCAACATGTCAATACCCATCCGGCTTCCAGCTTTTCTTTCAAGGCTTGTCCGTTCTTCGATAAGTAGGCGATTGAACCAATGGTCTCGGGAGCAAGGACAAATCTGTAAGTGTATTTTCTTTGCGGAAGGGCAGCGAGCTTTTCATAGAGCATGGCTAAAACCAATGGACCGCTGAGCTCGTTGTTTGCCATACTTGGGTGACACAAGTACGAATAGAATAAAATTTCTTTTTCTGAATCGCCCTTCAGTATTGCTTC
>CANGEF010000031.1 GCA_947452685.1 Flavobacteriales bacterium
TAAAAACTTTTCCATCACTTCCACCATAAATAGGCATTGAGGAAATGTCTGTGAAATATCCGTAAGCCGAAATGGCCTGGTCTATCTGTGTTGCAAGCTCTCTTGTTGGAACGACAATCAAAGCGGAAACAGAAGTTCTATTCGATTCTCTAATAATCGAATGAATAACTGGAAGCAAAAAAGCAGCCGTCTTTCCTGTTCCTGTTTGCGCAATTCCTAAAACATCTTTCCCTTGTAAAATATGCGGTATCGACTCTCTTTGAATGGGTGTTGGTTTTTGAATCCCCATAGAATCAATTCCTTGTATCAAATCTTCATTCAGTCCTAAACTCGAAAAATTTTCTTCACTACTCATAACACAAAGGTCTAACATTCTTCGGGTGTTTTAACAATATGCCTATTTTTGTTGTGTGAAGAAATCATTATTGACCGCGCTGTTTCTGCTTGCTAATCTTTTGTCTGCATTTGGACAGGAAATAGAGCGCAATAAAAAATCGGACTATCCATTCGTTAAACCGGAATTAATTCTCGATGGAAGACTAACCTTAATAAGCAATGAGGGTGCTCGTTTAGGAGGATTTCGAGTTGGGGTTGAAATGAATAGAGTGAATCGCTTCGGAATTGGTTTCTATTCTTTTTCAAACGGAGTTCGCACAGAATCACTGAATGAAATTTCACCCAGTATCATTTCAGCCAACTTGGAATTAAACTACACGTCACTTTATTACGAGCGCGTGTGGTTGTTCACTAAAAAATACGAATGCAGTTCTGCGCTTCATTTAGGTGTTGGAACGGTTTCTGGATCTTACGAATATGCCAACGGCACAATTGGGAATTACAATGAACCGGTTCAATTGACTGAAGTAAGCGCAACGTTGTATAGGCACCTCAATTATTTTATGTCTCTTGGCGGAGGAATTGGTTACCGTCAAACTCGAAATGCGCCGAATGAACTTATGCACATTTACAACTCCCCTGTTGTCATTATTAAGCTTCGCATTCAGCCAATAAAAGCCCTTCGCGGAATTTGGAACAAAGACATTCGCAAAAGATATTAATTCATGAATTCATTCGAAGCACAAATACGCATTACTGAACTTTCAGACCAACTGAATGCACACAATTACAATTATTATGTGTTGAACGCTCCTGTTATTTCAGATCAGGAATTCGATTTCTTGTTGAAGGAATTGGAGCAGCTTGAACTTCAATTTCCTGAATTGAAATCTCCAAACAGTCCCACCCAACGTGTTGGTGGAGATATCACAGACAAGTTTGAAAAGGTTACGCATAAAAGTCCGATGCTTTCACTTTCTAATTCATACAATCAAGAAGAGATTCAAGATTGGGCGCAGCGCGCAATTGAATTGGCAGGCAAACCCATTGAGTTCGTCATGGAATTGAAGTACGATGGCGTGGCTATAGCGCTTTGGTACAAGAACGGTCAACTGGAACGCGCCGTTACGCGTGGCGATGGATCTGTAGGTGAAGATGTCACCACAAACGTTAGAACTATTTCCAGTATTCCTCTTCAATTGAAAGGTGATTTTCCTGCTGAATTTGAAATTCGTGGAGAGATCTTTATGCCAAAAGGCGTCTTTCAAAAATTAAATGAAGAACGATCCGAAGCCGGAGAAGAGTTATATGCAAATCCAAGAAACACCGCCTCAGGAACGTTAAAGCAACAAGATTCAAAAGCAGTTGCTAAGCGCAAGCTCGATTGCTTTTTGTATTTCGTGTTGAATAACACTTCAACCATTGAAACACACAGTGAACGCGTGAATCACGCGCGTTCATGGGGATTCAAAACACCAGATTCTTCTAAACGAATGATCGAAACCACTTCATCTGTTGAAGGAATTATGTCGTTCATTTCATACTGGGACGAGCACCGTAACGAACTTCCTTTTGAGATTGATGGTATTGTAATTAAAGTGAACGAAGTTCAATTGTGGGATGAATTAGGCATGACTGCGAAGAGTCCACGTTGGGCCATTGCATACAAATTCAAGGCTGAAAGCATTAGCACAAAATTGTTAAGCATCACTTATCAAGTAGGAAGAACAGGAGCCATTACTCCGGTTGCAAACCTCTCTCCTATTCAGTTAGCAGGAACTACAGTCAAACGTGCTTCCTTGCACAATGCCGATCAGATTGAACGATTAGACATTCGTGTGGGTGATTTTGTTTGGGTGGAAAAAGGAGGCGAAATTATTCCGAAGGTTACAGCGGTTGATACAGCGCAACCGCGCGGTGCTGAAAGCATGCATGAATACATTTCGAATTGTCCCGAATGCGGAACCCCTTTGGTTCGATTGGAAGGAGAAGCATTGCATTATTGTCCAAATGACACGCAATGCCGTCCCCAACTCATCGGTAAACTCGAACATTTCATTTCCAGAAAAGCCATGAATATTGAAGGTTTGGGAACGGAAACAGTTGCCGGATTGCTTGCTTCAGGGTTAATAAATGATGCTGGAGATTTGTATTCATTGACCTACGAACAATTGATTGGATTGGAATTTCAAGTAGGTGAAGACAGTGAAGAAATAAAGAAGCGTTCCCTTCAAGCCAAGAGTGTAGAAAACTTATTGAAAGGTTTGGAGCAAAGCAAGCAAGTTCCATTTGAACGTGTTTTGTTTGCCTTGGGAATTCGTCATGTGGGTGAAACCGTGGCGAAGAAAATTGCACGTGCTGTTAAATCTCTAGACAATCTAAAGACACTTTCATTTGAAGAACTTCGAGCAATAGAAGAGGTTGGTGAAATTATCGCACGTTCCATTCAAGCATGGATTTCGAATGAAAAGCATAGGGTTGTCTTGAATAAGCTTGTTGAAGCAGGACTTCAATTCAGTGTCAATGAGCAAGACGATGTTTTGTTATCGAATTCATTGGAAGGAAAAAGCATTGTGGTTAGTGGTACATTTGAAACCTTCTCGCGCGATGGAATTAAAGAATTCATTGAGCAACACGGAGGAAAAGTAGTTGGAAGTATATCTTCTAAAACCACCTATGTAGTCGCAGGTGCAGACATGGGGCCTGCAAAATTGAAGAAAGCAGAAGATTTAAAAATCCAGATTATTTCAGAACAGGAACTCAGATCGCTTACAGATTAAATCACAAGCAATCCTAAGACCATGAAGAAAACCAATTGCGCTATTCCGTAGAACACAGCTGTTTTATTCTGATTTCTAAAATGAGAATAGCTGTATAGACCAAAGCAAAATGAAACACCGAACCAAGCAATGAAGTTTTGCATGGGAGCGTAATTCATCTGTGTAAACGACCAAAAATCGAATTGTGGTGCCAATACTTCAAGCAATAAATCGAACATGGTCATAAGCACTCCGACAGAGACTGCTGAAAAAAAACGGTTGTTAATTCCAATGTAGTGCGTGGTTAACTGTTGCGCAACCATAATTAAGGCCGCCCAATTCACTCCTATGATTAAGGGTACACCAAATAATTTCCAACCTAAATTATTTCCATAGGAATAGGCGCCAAATAAATTTCCCGAATGAACGCCATAGACTTCAACGAGAAAACCTAGAATTGAAATGACTGCAAAGGCAATTAGACGAGATTCACGGTATTTTTCATAGCGAAGAAAAACAACAACCGCACTTACAAGAATAATAAACGGAGTGGCAGGCAAAAACCAATCAGGAAGAAAATACACACCAATAATTCCAAAGAAATGTACCAAGGCAATCCATAATATTGCAAAGGCTTTCAATTTTTTATTCTTGTGAAAATCTGTCGACATCTGTATCCAAATTAAGCAATGAATTCTGACATGGTCCTCGCAGAAAGAATGGCCAAGGGAACTCCTCCGCCCGGATGAACACTTCCACCTACAAAATAAAGGTTCTTAATTTTTGAAGAGTTGTTGGCATGTCTGAAAAAGGCAGCGCTTGAAGAGTTTGAGGCATTGCCATATAATGCACCTAAATGTGATGATGTATCGGCTTCAATCCCACTTGGTGTCCAAATGTGTTCATTGCAGATTTTATCCTCGAATTTTTCTCCTAACATGTTCTCCAATTTCTCAATTATGTCCTTTCTGGCACTTTTAACAACTTCATCCCAATTCTGACCTTTATTGTTTGGCGCATTAACCATAACAAACCAATTTTCGCCATTCACAGGAGCGTCAGACGGAATGTGTTTTGAAGTAATATGCACGTATACAGTTAAGTCTTTTGCTAACCTATCGTCTTCAAATATATTCCTAAACTCATTCGAATAATCACTTGAAAAAAATATATTATGAATGCTTAACGATTTGTTTACGTAGTCTTTGAGTCCCCAATAGAAAATTAATGCTGAGGATGATTTCTCTTGGTTTAAAATAACTTTAGGTTCTCTTTCATTGGGCAATAGTTTCTTGTAAGTAGGGAACACATCCATGTTGCTTACGACAATATTTGCTGTTTCGAATTGGTCGACATTGAATCGAATGCCAGTTGCACTTTTTTCTTCAATAATAATTTCTTCAACCTTTGAATTGAATATAAATTTCACCCCTTGACGTTTGGCTAGATCAAACAATTGAAGAGTTATGTCATACATTCCTTTATTTGGAATGAAGGCCCCTATTCCCTGCTCTACGTGCGGAAGCAATTGCATGAGTGCAGGTGTTTTGTATGGACTACTTCCGTTGTAGGTCGCATAGCGTTGAAAGTATTGAATGGTCTTCGGATTCTTGAAGTATTTTTTTAGTTGAACAGTATATGATCCGAGCAAAGGCAACTGAGGAATACGAGCAACCCCTTTCCAAAAAGATTTGGTTTTGTATAGTTTTGAAAGTTTAAGTGGTTGTTCTAGAAACAAGGGTGCGGTTGTCTTGTATATGAATTCGGCTTTAGAAAAGAACGCTCTAACTTTTTTTTCATCTTCGTTAAAAGCCTGAACAATGGCCATTATGTTTTCTTCTTTATTTCCCTTTGCCGCAAAATGAAATCCATCTGGATAGTAATAATTGCAGAGAATAGGAAGTTCGGAATAGGTAAAATAATCGGACATTTTTTCATTACAGAGTTCAAATAGTTCTTCAACATAATTTGGAAGAGTGAATAGACTTGGACCTCTGTCGAACCGAAAGTCTCCCATTTTAAATTCAGATAATTTCCCACCGGGGTAGTTAGATGCTTCGAAAACCTTTACAGTATAACCTTTTCGAGCCAAACGTATAGAAGCAGCAATACCGCCAATACCCGCTCCTATGACAAGTGCTTTTTTCATTCTGTAGTAGCAAAGAAAAAAGAAAAGAAGCGAAATGTTCAAATCAATTTTCATTTTTAAAATAGATGTGTATATTTGCAGCCCATTTATGGCGAGGTAGCTCAGCTGGTTAGAGCGTGCGATTCATAATCGCAAGGTCTTGGGTTCAAGCCCCAATCTCGCTACTTTTTAAACCCCTTGATTTTTCGAGGGGTTTTTCATTTTTATTGTTGTACTTTTGCGCCCAAATTAAGATTCGCGCAATGCAAAAAATTAGAAACATCGCTATTATCGCCCACGTTGACCACGGTAAAACTACATTGGTCGATAAAATGCTTCACGCTGCAAAATTGTTCAGAGAGAATGAAGTTCACAATGATTTAATCCTCGACAACAATGACCTAGAGCGTGAGCGCGGTATTACAATTCTTGCAAAGAACGTTTCCATTCAATACAAAGATTACAAGATCAACATTATCGATACTCCCGGTCACAGTGACTTTGGAGGAGAGGTTGAACGTGTATTGAATATGGCTGAAGGAGTGCTTCTTCTTGTAGATGCCTTCGAAGGTCCAATGCCACAAACTCGTTTTGTATTGCAAAAAGCAATTCAAATGGGTTTGAAGCCTATTGTTGTTATCAATAAAGTAGATAAAGAGAACTGTCGTCCAGACGAGGTGCACGAGCAAGTATTCGATTTGATGTACAGTTTGGGTGCAACAGAAGATCAGTTGGATTTCGCAACTGCTTACGGAGCCGCTAAGAACGGTTGGATGAGTTTAGATTGGAAAGTTCAAACAGATACCATTGAGCCACTTTTGGATTTGGTAATTGAGCACATTCCGGCACCAATTAAAAGAGAAGGAACTCCACAAATGTTGGTGACTTCTTTAGATTATTCTACCTACACGGGTCGTATGGCCATTGGTAAACTTCATCGCGGTGAATTGAAAGCCGGAATGAATGTTACTCTTGCGAAGCGCGATGGTGTTATGGTGAAAGGGAAAATCAAAGAATTATATATTTTCGAAGGATTAGGAAAGCGCAAAGTAGAATCAGTTGTATCTGGTGATATCTGTGCTATTAATGGAATGGAGAATTTCGAAATCGGAGATACATTCACTGATTATGAAAATCCGGAGGCATTGCCAACGATCTCAGTTGATGAGCCAACCATGAGTATGTTGTTTACGATTAACGACTCTCCTTTCTTCGGTAAGGAAGGAAAGTTTGTTACGAGCCGTCACATTAAAGATCGTTTAGAAAAAGAATTAGAGAAAAACTTGGCTTTACGCGTTCAAGAAACAGATAAGGCCGACCGTTTCAATGTATTTGGAAGAGGTGTACTTCACTTGTCTGTATTAATTGAAACCATGCGTCGTGAAGGATATGAGTTACAAATTGGACAACCACAAGTAATTCTTAAAAATATTGACGGAGTTAAGAGTGAGCCAATTGAAGAGTTGACTATTGACTTACCTACTGACATGGCGGGAACTGCTATTGAGTCCGTTTCAAAACGTAAGGGGGAAATGAAAAACATGGAACCTAAAGGTGATCGCACGGTTATTGAATTTGAAATTCCTTCAAGAGGAATTATTGGTTTGAGAAGTTACTTGTTAACGGCTACCCAAGGTGAAGCAATTATGACTCACCGTTTCAAAGAATACCAACCAATGAAAGATGAGATTCCTGGTCGATTGAACGGGTCTTTGATTTGTATGGAAACAGGTAATGCAATTGCATACAGTATCAGTAACCTTCAGGACAGAGGAAAGTTCTTTGTTGAAGCTATGGAAGAAGTTTACGAAGGTCAAGTAATTGGTGAGCACTCACGCGATAATGACTTGGTTGTGAACGTAACTAAGACTAAGCAATTAACGAACATGCGTGCTTCTGGTACCGATGCGAAAACTGTAATGGCTCCACCTATTCAATTTACATTGGAAGAAGCGTTAGAGTATATTGGACCAGATGAATATGTTGAGGTAACTCCAAAATCAATTCGTATCCGTAAGATTTATTTGAATGAAGGTGATCGTAAGCGTTTCGCGAAGCAGTTCACTCAGCAATAAAAAATCTTAGGGTTATTAACAATTTGATTGTTTATTAACTATATTTGCTGTTATGGTAGTTGCTGTAACAGAAGGCGTAAAAATTTCAGTTTTTTCTTTGTTTGAAGAAAGAATGTCAGCTGCCCCTCAAGGCAGCTTCGTCTTTTCATACAGAATTTCAATTGAGAATCAGAATGATTTCCCTGTTCAATTGTTGCGCAGACATTGGTTCATTTCAGACTCCAATGGTTTAAAGCGCGAGATTGAAGGTCCTGGTGTTGTAGGTGAACAACCTGTTATAGCTCCTGGGGAAAACTTCTCATACACCTCGGCGTGTGATTTGCAATCACCATTTGGAATAATGAAAGGATTTTATTCCATGCAAATCAAGGGAGCCTCTTCCCTATTCAAAGTTCAGGTACCTGAATTTTCTTTGGAGGCTGATTTCATGAAGAATTAATTTCAATAAATAGACATAAAAAAAGCGGCTAATGCCGCTTTTTTTATTGTCCAAAGAATGTTACTTGGTTCCAGGTGTAACCAATTCAATATCTACTCTACGGTTTTTCATGCGTCCTTCAATAGTTTCATTCGAATCTACTGGTTTCGAACTTCCATAATATTCGATCTTAATTCGATTAGCAGGAACTCCTTGAGAAATAATGTAAGCTTTTACATTGGCCGCACGATTACGTGAAAGAGCCAGGTTGTAACCTTCAGATCCAGAAACATCGGCATGTCCAGAAACAACAAGCGTTAGCAAAGGATTTGCTTTAAGTTGTGCAGCAACCGCTTTTAATCCTTCTTTTTCAGATAAAGGAACGATAGACATATTTACAGGATATCCTGAAATCGTATTGATTAAAGTGCGCGTTGGATCTGTTGGTGTAGGGATAACTTCCGGCTCAGGAGTAACCGTAACAATTGGATCAGGTTCAACAGTATCGGTTGTGTCAACAGGCGGATTTACATCTGTTACCTGAAGAACTTGGATTGTATCTACTACTGGAACTACTTCAACAAATGAACGAGCCTTCGTTGATTTCAAAGTCACAGACACTCCAACACTTGCATTCATTAAATGTCCATTAAACATGGTCTTGTCAACGCTTTGATTCATGTCATAAGACATGGATTGTAAAGAGTGAGAAACAAAAGTGTAAGCTGCAAAAACTGAAACATTCTTAGAAACTTGATATGTAGGCACAACCCTCAAGGCTAGATTCAACATGTCGTCTCCTTTAGAAATAAAGTAGTCGTTGTGTCCTTTGGTTTGAACAGTGCTAGCACCTGCACCAATTCCAAATTGAACATCGAATGGACCGGGAACATGTCCAGAAGAAAGTGATTTGCTCAATTGCTTTTGAACCGATGTCATTAAAAAGTAATTGGCTCTGAAATATTTCGAAGAAAAATCAGGAGATGATTTGCTACCACCTAAGGCATCGAATGCGAATTCAAATCGACCAAAGTAAATTGGATTAATGAACGGATGGTTCAATCCAACTGCAACATGTTTTCCAGGAGTGGCAGCCAGGGCCGAGTTGCTTTGAAGAGGAGCACCAGCAAAGTGACTTCCAACAGCTGCATCGATAGACCAAATACGAGGAACTCGATTCACGATTTCTGCAGTATAGTTGGTTCTACGATCTGCAACGTGATATCTAAGTCCTACGCTCAGATTCATGAACTTACCATTTAAGGCGCTATTCGATTGACCTGATTGCATATCCCAAGTGCTCGACTGAAAGGAATGACTGGTCAAGGTTAAGTTTGAAATGACAGACAAATAGTTCGAAATGCGGTATGACGGATTCACACTGAATACAAGGGCATACATATCGTCTCCGTTTAAGAAAATATCGCTTAATCGAGTTGAACTTTTTGAATCGTACATCGTGGCAAAACCGATACCAACCCCAAAAGCTAAATCCATTTTGTTCGATTCGTTATTTACACCACGAAGTGTGCGCATATCTGCAATAACCTGATAAGTGGTTCTGAAGTATTTCGAAGTAAATGAAGGGGAGTTTTTGGTTTCTTTAAATACATCGAACCCTAGATCAAATCTACCTGACAATCTCGAGTTGGGGTATTTGTGATTTAAGCCAAGGTTCAAGTGACTTACAGAAGCGCCGTTGAATTTTGCAGATTCAACTTTGGTTTTTCCTGCAAAGTGATTTCCTATTGAAGCATCGAACGAAGTAAAGAAATGCCACTTCTTGTGAGATTCTTTGATCTGTCTGTTATAAATACGCTCAGTATTTGGGGTATAACGAATACCCACATTCAATGTTCTGAAAGCGCCCTTGAAGGCCGTATTCGCAATTGGATTTGTGAAGTCGAATGTGGTAGATTGAGAGGAGTGATTGATTCGAGTGTAGGAAGCAAACAATTTAATACCCTCACTTACCTCTATGCTGGGCGCAATTCGGAAGCTAATATTCAACATGTCATCTGCACTTTTCAAAAATGGAGAATAAGAAACTGGATGTTCCTTGTTGGTCATAGCTGAATAGCCAAGACCCATGCCCAAGTCAATGTCGAAAGATTGCCAAAAGGTTTTCTTGTCTACTGAATTATTTGATTTTCCCCAACCAACGAGATTCTTCAAACTAGCGTTTAAGTAGTACGTTGATCGAAAATAATTGGTGTGAAAAGGAACCGAAAGCGAATTGCCAACTATCTTATCATACGACAACTCGAGTCTTCCCCCAATTTTGTAGTTGGTGAAATAATTAGTCCACCCAATGGTAAGATTGTTTGCAGTTAATGCGTTTACCTTAAAGCCGTCTTCAATTTGTTTGAGCCCAAAGTGGTTTCCAAAACCAAAATCAAATGATGATTCTAATTTCTTAGTGTTTCTTTGAGAAAAGGAAAAAACAGAAATTGATAAAAAGAGAAATGTAAAAAATGATTTCATCCTGACGAATTAGTTTATACTACAAAAATAAGAAAACAAACGGCTCAATGCCTATGTTTTCAGCGATAAGAAGTAATGTTTCCAACAATTAATCGTTAAATTTGGCCAATACTAATAAGGATCATGGATTTCAATGCTCGAATTTTTGTGGCTGGACACAATGGCTTAGTGGGAAGAGCCATTGTAAAAGGATTAGAATCTTCTGGTTACAACAATATTTTGATAAAATCTCGAGCCGAGTTGAATCTCTTGAATTCATTGGATGTCGAGGATTTCTTTCAGCAAGAGAAGCCTGAATATGTTTTTCTAGCCGCAGCCAAAGTTGGTGGCATAGTTGCGAATAACACCTACAGAGCCGATTTCCTCATTGAAAACCTGTCCATTCAAAACAATATTATTTCAAGTTCACATCGTTCAGGAGTGAAGAAATTACTGTTTCTTGGAAGCACGTGCATTTATCCGAAAAATGCACCTCAACCTTTGCAAGAAAACTCACTACTAACCGGTGAATTGGAATTTACCAACGAACCATACGCCATTGCTAAAATTGCTGGAATTAAATTGTGTGAAAGCTACAATATTCAATACGGAACGAATTTCATTTCCGTCATGCCAACCAATTTATACGGTCCCGGTGACAATTTCAATTTTGAAAAATCGCATGTCTTGCCGGCTCTTTTAAGGAAGATATATTTAGCTAAGTGCCTTCAAGATGGAGCACTGGAGACTATCCTTTCGGATCTGAGTGAAACCAATGAATCCAACGCTTTGCATTATTTAAGTTCAATAGGTGTTTCAAAAGGAAAGGTGAATATTTGGGGGTCGGGGAATCCTCTTCGAGAATTTATGTGGTCAGAGGATATGGCCAATGCTTGCATTCATATTATGAGAAATGTGAACTTCGAAGATCTAGTTCATTCAGAAGAAATTCGTAATACACACATTAACATTGGGACAGGTGAAGAAATTTCAATTGCAGATTTGGCGAAATTGATAGCCGATGTAGTTGGCTATCAGGGCGATTTTCATTTCGATGCAACGAAGCCTGATGGAACGATGCGCAAATTAACGGATGTTTCGAAATTGCATTCACTAGGCTTCAAACACGAGGTTTCATTGAGAGAAGGAATTAAACGTGTCTATCAATGGTATCTCGAGAATAACTCAAACGTAAAACATTAATTGAAGACATTACTTTACATCATCTATTGGCCAATCAATGCGATTTGGCTGACTCTTCAAGGGGTGGCCTTCTGGAAAGTAAAATGCTATGGTTTCTTATTTGTTTCGAATAAGGGGAAATTCTTGCTAGGCAAAGACTTTTTAGTCAATTCGCACCGGTTCGCGAATATTATTGGAAGTGGCTCCTCCTCTTCCATTATGATTGGTAAAAATGCAAAACTTACGATAGGTGAAGATGTTGGATTTTCCAATTCAACCATTTGTTGTCGTGAAGAAATTACCATTGGAAATCACACCATTGTAGGCGGAAATTCTAAGATTTGGGACACTGATTTTCACCCAACTTCTATTGAACAAAGATCCCTTGATATAAATTCCAATGCCAAGTCCTCTCCTATTCACATTGGTAAATACGTTTTCATTGGTGCAGATGTAACTATTATGAAAGGGGTTTCTATTGGAGATTATGCCGTTATTGGTGCAGGAAGTGTTGTTCGATCGAACATTCCTGAAAATGAAGTTTGGGCTGGTAATCCAGCGGTTTTTGTGAAGAAATTATCGAAATAAAAAAAGGCTGGAAATACCAGCCTTTTCTTTTTAATGGTCTCGTATTAATTCTTAATAAATTGAATGCTCTTCAAATTCTTTCTATTCTGGCGAAGCGTAACCTGGTAGGTTCCTTTTGCCCATTTCTCAGCAGGAATAGTGATGTTCTGCATTTGAGCTCCGTATTCGTGAACGGGTATTGAGTAGATTGTTCTTCCTACTGCATCTAAAACCAGTACTTCAATAGATTCGGGTTTCGATAACTGAAATTGAATTTGTGTTGAAGCTGTGGTTGGATTAGGGTAAGCCAGTACATTAAATGCGCTAACACCGCTCTCTTCAACACCGCTTATAAGATCGTCATATACAATGAAGTCATCAAGCGCACCTTCAACCAGTGAACCACCCGTTAAGTTTACTGTTGGACGAATGCTATCGCTTGCAATGAATTGAAACTTCATTTGAGCCGTTGGCGTCATGTAATCACTTACATGAATAGCATTTCTTCTCCAACGCATGTCACTGGTCTTCGTATTTTCAACGTAGGTCCATGTTGCTCCGTTGTCATTACTCATACGAACTTGCCAGTAATCTGCCCCCGGATTCGCCCCGCCCGGAGGGCTATTGGTATACCAGCGGTAGTAACTGATAATTGGATTGGTGAAATTCGATAAATTAATAGTTGGAGTTTGCAAAGTGGTCTTCCCTCCATCGACATCGTTCTCTCCAATACCCCCGCCTACTGTTCCATTTCCGGTAAAGAAACAATATTCGCCACCTGGAGTAACTTGATCTCCCGTTTGAACAATTGTTCCTGGCGCTACATCAACTGTTGTGCTTGGAACCGGAATTTCAAGGAGCCAAATTCCTGTTGTAGCGTTGTCGCCAGGAATTCCAGCTTGCCAGGTACCCCAATCCTCGTTGTTGTCACAATCTTCTCTTCCCACTTCGGTTACGCCAATGAGCATGATGTGCGGTATTGTTGGAAATAAAGTTTGATGAGCACCTACAGGATCAACAGTTCCGACCAAACCATTTATATCGTTTGCTGTGAAGTAATACTTCAATACTGTTCCTGCAGGGAACCCGTCGAAACTTGTTGAATAAGATCCAGAGGCATCGGTCATGGCAACGGTTTGCCATGCACCATTGTTTACTTGGTAATGACAATTCACGTCAGCTAGATACTGCGTATAAGGGAAGTTCAATTGTAAGTCGGCAGTTAACGTTATAGGAACTGATGGGTCTCCGAAATAAACAGGTGTATGTGATAATAAAGCTGGTGAGATTAAGGTAATGCCATGTAAATAGAAACCTTGAATAATTTGATATCCATGGGGTGTTCCGTTTGTGAGATTGCCATCATCATCGTCTGCCAATAGCGCATCTAGCAATACGTCGGTATACGCCTCACCTTCATTTCCATCTGCAGTTTCTGCTTGCAATCCGGCATAGGCTCCCAAGAAGATTGGCATTGTTACCGCCCAATCGTTTCCTAATAAAACGTGTGTGTCCCACCATGCACCCATAATAATTTCACCGTCAGCATGAACTTCGCCTATTAGGTCTATTGGATAAACCTTTCGCTCTGTGTCATACCTACGAATTGGGTCTTGATTGTCGACATAGAAACCTACACCAAGAACAGGATTGTTCGAACATGAAATGGCCCAATAGTCTGCATACCCTTCCCCCATTGCTCCATTTACAAATGTTCCACCTTGACTCTGATAGTAGTTATCGTTAATGCCATGTCCGTATTCATGGAAAACAACATCTGAAACTAAACTTGAGGCATTGCAGCCATTGGCCAATGCGTAAAAATTAATTGCAGTACCATCGTAAAATGCATTGCAATTTCCTGAGGTTAAGTCAATGTTGGTGGGCAATTGAAAATCCATACCGGTAAAGGTTGGCATCCAATATTTGCAATGGTCGTGAATGCGGTTGACACTTTTGTAAGCAGAAAGCTCCTTTACATTCGCAGCTGTTGACATATCAATGGTATTCAATCCAGCTTGAAGCGTGACATTCTTCTGCGGAATTACCCCATTGGTATTTACAGAACTCCAAGGTCCTTGTAATTTTATGGTCGCGTTAGAACCGGCGTTCACTGCCAAGGTTCCGCCTCCTGTAAGTCCGGTATTGTAAGTTGTTCCAGAAACAACGACGTAAATGTTATTCAAACCTTCAGTTGTAATTGTTCCGTAAGGATTGGTCATGTACAAACCTCCATTGACTTGAACATCTACTACGAAATCTTCTTCGTTCGGCTTTCTTGGACCTCCGTTAGCATGCGAAACCAAATTTTTACGCATTAAGATTTTTCCTGAAAGCGCATCAACATAAGTTAAGTAACGTTGAGGAATATTTTGTGTGCTTCGAGTTGAAACAGTTACTGCATAAACTTTGCGGTATTCAAAAGAAGTTTCGGTTGGAACTGGTAAAATGAAAAGCTCCGCAGTTGATTGAATGGATTCAATGGTTGTAGAGATTCCTTGTTGCGCAGCAGAACGCGCTTGTTGTTCTCCAATGACTGGCTTGTCTTCCAATTGAATATTCGGATGAACACTGAATGCAAATTGAACTACTTTTCCATTTACCAACTTCACAGAAGCTTTAGCGAAAAGAACTTTCAACCCGTTGAAGGTCTGATCGAATGTAATGTTGGTGAACTTCTCTGTTTTAATTTCTGGACGCGCTGAAATCTGAACACTACCGTTGCAAAATGAATGATTCATTTCATTCAAAAAAGAAATTGCCTTTTCTGAATCTGTTGACCCAACAGCTACAAGTGGATCTCCGAATGCTTTGGAAGGCATTCCTGTCCGTTCATTAAATAGAGATGTCCATTTTGAATGTGTTCCTTGAAACGACTTCCAAACCGGTGAATTCGACAGAGACATTTGCTTGTCGGCGTGGTAAGCCTCTTCTGAATGATAGAGTCTTACTTCCAAAGGATCGTAACTTCTTTCGAAATCACTTTGTCCGAAAACAGAAAGAGAAAAAAACAACGAAAGGCCTAAAAATATCTTACGCATGTTGATTAAGGTTTATGGACCTAAGAAACGAAGAAATCTTGAAACAAAAAAGCGAATTACTTTTTCTTTTCAGCCAAAAGAGAAAACATACTTTGCATTAATTCTTCACGAGCCAACAACTCACGCTCGAGCTTTTCCTTTTGTGCTTTTACCTCGTTCAATTCGTCTTGAAGAGGATTTACAGTAGCCGGAGTAGAATTATTCTTGTTTTCCATGGTAATGAGATGAACAAATATATTTCAATTTATCTGAAATACGCACATCAAAGTAAAAAAGTTCGATTAAAGTAATTTTCACTCCACGTCATTTCAGGCATTTCATGGAATATGCCGTAAACAGTGCTTCCCGTACCCGACATGCTTGCGTAGATTGCATCTGCTTTCAATAAACTCTCTTTTATGTTTTCAATTTCTGGAAATAAATTGAAAATCGGAGGCTCGAAATCGTTTTTCAGTGCACCAGCTAAATCTTGCTTTTCAATCAACCTCTTCCAATCGAAATTGGATGGTTGGGGCTGAATCCCTTGAAATGCTTGAGCTGTGGAGATGTGTATCCCCGGATTAACAACCACGAGATATTTTCCAGATAAACTAAAATCTACTGGTGTTACCACTTCTCCCCTTCCCGAAATGAGCGCGGCTTTGTTCTGAACGAAAAAAGGACAATCGCTTCCCAGAAGAGCCGAGAGTTCTTCTAGGCGATGAATAGACAAGTTCAATTGAAACAATTCATTCAACGCCTTCAACATAAAAGTTCCGTCACTTGATCCACCGCCCATCCCTGCTCCACTGGGAATAATCTTGTGTAAATGAATGTTCACAGGACCAATCCCGTATTCCTCTTGAAGCAGCTTCCAGGCTTTGTAAACTATATTTTTCTCGGTTGGAATATCATTCGATTCTCCGGTGCAGACCAAGATTGTCTCTTCTGTTGAAGGTGTGACCTCGAGTATATCGCACAAGGGAATGGGCATGAACAAACTTTCCAAATCGTGAAATCCGTCTGTTCGTTTTTCAGTGATGAACAGTCCTAAATTTATTTTTGCATTTGGAAAAACGAGCATGTTAATCGAGGTATCCCATTTGCGTAAGTGCGCGTGTATCGTTTCTCCACTTTTCAACCTTCACAAACATTTCAAGGAATACTTTCTTACCTAAGAAACTCTCCATGTCTTTGCGGGCGTTGGTCCCTACTCTTTTGAGCATGCTTCCTTGGTGACCAATAATGATGGCCTTTTGCGATTCGCGTTCAGTAAGAATAACAGCTGAAATGCGAATGATGGTTGGTTCTTCTTTGAAGGCTTCAACAATTACTTCGCATGAATAAGGAATTTCGCGATCGTAGGTGGTGAAGATTTTCTCACGAATGATTTCACTTACGAAGAAGCGTTGCGTGCGATCCGAGATTTCATCTTTCGGGAAGAAAGCGGGGTGTTCAGGTAGAACTGCCAAAATCTCGCTGAGCAACTCTTTGGTATAAATTTTTTCTAGAGCTGATACGGGAAATACTTTGGCATTTGGAAGGGCCTCGTTCCAAAACTGAAAAGCTTCGTTGGCTTTTTCGGTTCCGGCTTTGTCGAATTTATTGAGAACAACGAAGATGGGAACTTCCATTTTCTTCAATCGATTGAAGGTTTCTTCGTGAAGGCCTTTCTTATCGAGCAGGTCAATGACCAATAAAATTAAATCGGCATCTTTGAGTGCGGTGCCAACCGATTTCATCATTCCTTCTTGTAATTTATACTTCGGATCGAGCACTCCTGGGGTATCGCTGTAGACAATTTGATAGTCTTCATCGTTTAAAATACCCATTATTCGGTGACGCGTGGTTTGTGCTTTTGGTGTTACGATGCTGAGCTTTTCACCCATTAAAGCGTTCATTAGCGTAGACTTACCTGCATTGGGGTTACCAATCAAGTTCACGAAACCCGCTTTGTGCGTGGCTTTTTTTTCTCCTTCTTCAGATTTTTCTTGCATATTGCTTGTAAAATTAGTTATATTTGCACTCCCAAAGGGGAAAACTTTTAGAGTGCGGGGTGGAGCAGTTGGTAGCTCGTTGGGCTCATAACCCAAAGGCCACAGGTTCGAGTCCTGTCCCCGCTACCAAA
>CANGEF010000032.1 GCA_947452685.1 Flavobacteriales bacterium
GCTATGTTCTCGGCGTATTTGCGTTCGGCTATGGTCATTACTTGCTTTGCTTTTCAGTTTCGTATTCTGCGTTCAATCCTTTCACTATCTCAGTTGTCAAATCATAAATCGGATTTGCAAATAAAATAAGTGGCGCTGTGCTTTGGTAAGAGAAAATGTAATCCCATCCGTTTGCTTTCGCGTAATTCGCGGTGTACACTTCCAACTTTTTTCTTAAATCTTCTTGAAGTGCCGCTTCATTCTTCATTAGAATTTCTTCTTCTTGTTGTTGAATTTGCGCCAATTCATTTTGCAATTGTCCCAATCTATTTTGAACCGTTGCTTGCTCGTCGGTTGGAAGGTTTCCCTTTTGCGCATAAGCCACCAACTCATCTACTTCCTTCTGACGCTTTGCGGCTTCTGCTTTTACTTTCGATTCTGCAGCAGTTGCACTCTGCTCTAGCTCGGCAGATTTTTCAGTAATGAATAAATACTGCGCATTCAACGAGTCTAAATTCACGTAAGCAATCTTCATTTGTCCAGGACTTATGGTGTCTACCACCTTCGACTTTTCTGCCAATTCCATGGCGGTGTTCAACTTGTTCCACATAACCAGCAACGCCACGAAGGTTCCCGCAAAAAGAACAACCAAAATTAAATTAAACGCGAAAGGCTTTTTTACGGGTTTGTTTTCTGAAAGTTGATGCTCCATGCTTTATGTAAATTTTGAAATTGGTTTTCAATCTCGGTTAGAAATTCGTCGTTCAATAATAATCTCACGGCCTCAATGGTTTTCACCGCCTCTTGATCAATTTTAATCGCTTGCTTATAAGATGCTGCTTCGAACTCCACGATCCACTTGCCGTTCCAAGAATGAACAACAATGCGCATGCGCGAATGTGGAATGGTTTCAATGGCTCTCATAGTCTTGCGAATTTAATTGTTTTCTTGAACTTTCTTCGCCAAGTTTTTCAAACGTAGCATAACGAAGAAAGCAATAAGCGTGAAGCACATGGCCACATATCCAACAATGTGGTAGTTCTCTAAAGGCGCATTGGCATTGGCTTGCGTAATAATGCTTCCAGCTAATGCCGCACTAATTCCCGAAGCGGTACTTTGTGCTGCAGAATTCAAACTCATAAAACCCGCGCGGTGCTTGGGGTTTACAACTCCGCTTACTATAGTGTTTGCAGGAATCATTCTTCCGGTTACAGTAACGAAGAAAACTCCGGCTATGCACAAGACAATCCACAAATCGGTTTCAGGCAAATTAGTATTAATAAATATGGGTACCAGCGAAAGCAAGGCGAAGAATCCGAATACTTTAAATCTTCCAATTTTATCTACTGCCCTTCCAATTAAAATACTGCTGATTACCGTGCAGAATCCGCCAACCAAATAAATGTACTTCACTTCGTGTTGTTCCAATTTCACGTTGGAAATCATGTACGGAGTTAGGAACGAAATAATGGTAAACTGTCCAAGTACCAACAACACCGTAAACAGTAAAGCATTGCGCTGCGCCACATTCGAGAAGGAAGCCTTGAAGGTTTCCATGGGTTGAAACTTGTGCGTTCTTCGTTCCAAGTGATCGCGCAAAGGCGGAAGCGCTTTCCACGCCATGAACCAAAATGGAAGACTTAAAGCGCTTACCATATAAAACGGAACGTGCCAATTTCCATGGAAGAAATCGACTAAGGTCAGCGCCATGGGAACTCCCAAAATGGAAGCCAACGAAAACGCCAGTGTGATAGCCGCCATGGCTTTTCCTCTTCGTTCCATTGGAATAACATCTGCAACAATAGACATGACCAATCCGCCAAGTAATCCGCCTGTAACCCCTGTTAACACACGCGTTCCAACAAACAAGTAATAATTCAATTCGTTGTTATCGGTGGTTGGAACCAACGCGCTGCTCAAAGTTCCAAGCATGAAACCCAAGTAAGCTAAGAGCAATGCTTTTTTTCGGGGAAGATTATCGAGATAGAACACTCCCAAAAAGGAAGTCAGACCGGCTGCCAATCCGTATGAACTCACGAGCCATCCGAACCCCGTTGGACCAATGCCCAAGTCGCGCTTCAAGATGTCGCCCATGGGCATCATAATCATGAAGTCTACAATATTCGTAAACTGAATGGCTGCCAAGGCAACGAGGATCCAGCGTTCTTTGTTTGTTGTATTAGCCATTGTTTTGGGAATTCCATTCCCGCTGTTTCGTATCTAAAATGCTTTGCCATTCTTGCTTGAATGGAAAGCGTTGGGGTTCACTTCCAGGATGAACTTTGGTGAAAAACAATTTCAATAATGCATTGCGAAGCCTTCCCGGATGACGCAATGCAATGCGCATTTCAACAGGCACCGCACCGAAGGTCGATTTAATTTCTCCGGCTGTTCTTCCGAAAGCAATTTCTTCGCATTGCGCTTCAATAGCCATTTTCACAAAGGAGAGTAACATGTTTGAATACAGACCATAAGTTGGGTTCGCTTCGTAATCTATTCCTACTAAAAACGCTTCCAATTCTTTGTGGTTGATTAAGGCAATCTGATATCCGATGATTTCATTCGAAACGTAATACGCATGAATGATCATTTTATCTTGAAGTGCATTCTTCAATTCAACCAAAAATTCGGTTGTTAACGGCTCCATAGCGAACTCTGCGCGGTCATATACGTTTCTGTAGAGCGCTTGCACAACCGTTGAATGAGCAGCTAAGTCTTCGGCGCTCCACATGCGAGTTTCTACACCTTCGAATTTCTTCAATGCGGCTTTAGCTTTGGTTCTGAATTTGGTGTTCAACGCATTCAGATAATCGTCGAAACTTTTCCATTGGCTATCGAAAGGCATCTTCAACAAATGATCCACGGCGAAGGTGTGAAATCCGCATTCCTTCAACTCGTTCAACGCATCGTAATCTTTCGGATAGAAGTCTTTCACCACAACCGCTTGCGTGTCTCTGTTCGTCTTCCGTAAAAAATGAATCACCTCTGTAAGGGCGTAGCACAAAGCCGTTGTGGCTTCTTCCACCTGAATTTCCTTTTGAAAAACATAGCCGTGCGGACCGGTGCAAAACGGACTTCCACAAACCACTATGGGATATTGACGCGATTGTCTTCCGAAGACGCGCGCCACAAATCCTGCTCCACCTTCCACATCTACGTGCGACTTCAATTCACCAGAAACGAAATAGGTGTATTGCAAAACCGCAATACCCATAGGCATTTCATTCTTGAAAAACAAAATGTAAAACAGGTTTCCTTCCCAACATTTCGAAAGAGCCGATAAATAGGTGGAAGAAAGAAAAACGTTCTGTTCGTGATTCAATGAATCCCAAGTCTCTGAAGGCACATCGGCGAACTTATCGGTTACGGTGTAGCTAAGCTCAGAAGAGCCCAGTGACCACCGCACTTTTTTTCGTTCACCAAACACCCAGCAGTTTACCATAATTCTCAAAAGATTCGCAAAGGTAAAGACACTTCAAGGTTAACTTTGTTTAATTCCGTAAGAATGTTAAGCCCCAAAAAGATACTTTTTTTCGACAGCGATTGCCTTTTTTGCAACCGTTGGGTGCAGCGCATTCACAGCCGCGCGCTTCACTCAGATTTATATTTTTCTGGGTTGAAGGGAAACGAAGCTGAACACCATCTTTCTGCTGAAGAACGTGCCTCACTTTACGGAATTATTTTAGTTGTACATGGAAGGAAATATCACAAAGGAGAAGCCCTTCGGAAATTATTTTTCGAAGTGAAGGCACCCCTCTCGATCTTGTTAATGCTGACATTCGTTTGTCCACTTTTTTTATTGAATGGAATTTATAATTTTATTGCGCGAAACAGGCATCGCATAAGCGGAAAAACCGCTTGTGAATTTGACCCTACCTTGCAATCGAAAATACTTCCTTAATCATGATTGAAAACATTCCTTTCTCGCTAATTGTCGTAACATGCATTCTAACTGTTTTAGCTGGAATGATGATGACCTATGCCTTTGTTCGAGGGCATCACCGTGCGCAACAACGAGCGCACATGTTTGCACTCGCCTTGTTGGGATGGACAATCTTCCAGTCGACCCTTGCACTGAACCGTTGGTTCATGGACAAAAAAACAGGAACAGGACATTTGTTATTCCCAATTGTTTTTTCCTCAGTACTTATTTTGTTGTTGGCATTCACTCCGCGCGGAGCAAGGTTTCTAAGAGCACTTCGTCCTTCTTGGTTGTACAGTTTGCAATATCTAAGAATTCCCATCGCTTCGATGTTTTACATTTTAGCTACCTGGAAACAGACTCCATGGGAAATGACTCTTTACGGAATGAATTTCGACATTGCCTTCGGTGTTCTCGCATTGATTTGCATGCCTATTTTCCCAAAGAAAAAAAGCAAGTATAAACTTGCTTTTTCAATCTTCAATGTTGTTGGAATTGCCTCCATTGTTTGGCAGTATATTTTGGTGTTAGGAAGCGTACCGAGCGATTCGCAATGGCTTGGACTCACGCAACCGAATTACGCGGCGACACACTTTCCTTACGGATGGTTTGTCACTGTAATCTTCCCACTTATTCTGGCCTCCAATGTTGCGCTGTTGGTTCAAAACCTCACGCACCACGAAAAGCCAGTTTTCTAATTAGGCTTTTTTCTCTTCCTTATAAACCATAAATCCGGCAAGGCCTAGCAATGCGAAAAGCAAAGCAGATCCTGCGTAAGATATTGTTGTTCCTTTCTCCCAAACCTTCGGTTCGAAAGACCATTCAACGGTATGCGTTCCTGCAGGAACCATGGCTCCGCGAAGAACGTAGTTCACGCGTGCAGCATCCACTTCGTTGCCATCGATTCTGCAAATCCAGCCTTCCGGATAATAAATTTCACTGAACACAACAGGTTGTGCTTCTGCGGAAGTGTTGTTCACTTCGTAACGCAACACTTTGGTTTCGTAGGCCAACATGCGAACAGAAGCGGTGCTATCTACAGCAGTTTGCGGCGCATGGAATTGAGTGGAGAAAGCACTTTGTGTAGTGGCTTCGATCTTCGCATCTATTTCACCCAAGGCTACCATTTCTTCGTCGCTGTTGTTGGTTGTTTTTACTTTCGAAACAAACCAAGCATTGCCCAAAGCGAATTTATTTGGAATAGCAGGTTGCTCTGGATTTCCTATGTAATACTTGGTGTTCAGCATGTTCAGCACAGAAAGACTTCCGCCCAACGAATCGAATGTTCCGGCTTGTAAATAAGCCAATGCACTATCCAACTCTTCAGCCAAATGGAAATCGATTACTTCTTGAATACGCTTCAACTTCGCACCGTGGTAACCACCAATGCTCTTGTGGAAGAAGGAAGTCTCGGCATCGTTGAAGGTATTGCCCAATCGCGCCACGCGGAAATCAGAGTTCAATTGAAGAGCTCCGAAATTAGCCACTTCCTTCAGTGCATCTTTCGATTTCACATGGTCGTATATACCTGAGTTCTTCAAGGCTTGCTCTAACGCATTCGACTTATTGTCGAAATCTGCAACAGCCGGTCTTTCCAAATCGAGAATAGAAAAGTCTGCGACTTTCGGTTTAACTGGAATCTCTTTTTCTTCCAGTGTAACAAACTGCTTGAATGAACCTTTTTCCTTGTCCAAATTCAGGTAACGCCTTGAAACGCTGAATCCATCGAAGAGAACGATTACTCCAACAATCGGAAGAATCGCAATTTTCAATTTGTCGTTTTTCACGTATATCAGCGCGAGCACTGCGCCGGAAACCAACAATACCAGGAACAACGAGCGCTTCGCATCGGCTTTGAAAATTTCAGCACGCACATCTTGCAAGGCACTGCTGTAATCGTCAATCATCGCCACCTGTTCCTTCGGAGCGCTTTTCGACATCTGGTCGAATTGCTCTTGCTCTTGCTGGCTAATTAACGACCCTGTGGAACTCGGACTCACAACCAGAAACATGATTACAATGGCAAAAACAGCTAATGCTCCAGTAAGAATTTTCTTTCCATTTTTTCCCCAAGCAATTTCGCCTTCTACCAATTTCTTCAGGAACATCATTCCCATAGCGGCAGCCATCACTTGAATAAGCACCAAGATCATTTTCGAATCACGGAACTTGTTGTACATCGGAATTTTTTCAATGAACATGGAATTCAGTCCTGTCATTTCTTTCAAGCATAATCCCAATGCCAACAAGGTAATCACAAGGAATGGCCATTTGATGCTGTCTTTCAATCCAACAAAAGCCAAGATGAACAACGTCATAATAGCAGCGCCGAAATAGAACGCTCCACCGGTGAAGCGCTGTGCACCCCAATAGCTGTTTTGTCCTTTTAGATCGTCTTTGAATTTGTTTACGGTCTTGTTGTTCTTGGCAGCATTCGGAATGGCTTCTTTGTTCTTGTCTCCTATTGCTGAAGAGGATCCGCCTTTGGCATTCGGAATAAGTAACGACCATTGTTCGCCTGAAGCGAAGTTGTAATCGAGAATGTATGAACCGCTCAGACCTTCTTGTTCAATGTTCGAACTCTCTTTCGGTTTAAGGGTTAAGTCTGAACTTCCACGCGTGGTGTATTTGCTGTACTCGAACGTGGTCATGAGGTTGCTGGCACTTGGAAGCACAGCCACAACGCTGGCAACAGCCAACACGGCCAAAGACATACCTAACGCTTTGAATTGTTTTGAAAGTACTAAACGAATCGACTCTCCCACGGCAACCGCCACAAGCAAGAACGCCAAATAGTACGTCATTTGAAGGTGATTCGCGGCAATGTTCAATCCCAAGAAAAGCATGAAGATGGCGCCACCCAAGTAGGCTCTGCCTCTAAAAGCCAGAATGAATCCGCCGAGCGCCGGTGCTAAGAATGCGATTGAAGTAACCTTACCTGTGTGTCCGGCACCGAGATACAAAATATTAATGGTTGCGAAGCCGAAGGCAACGGCGCCTACAAGGCTATACCACGGTCCAAGTCGAAGACACAAACCCAAAATATAGTAACCCAAAAAGCAGAGGAATAAGGTCCCAATGGCACCTGGCAATCCTAAACGTAGAACCAATAAAATTGGACGAAGCAAGTTGGCGTTGTGCTCCGTAGACACCTGGTATGCCGGCATTCCTCCGAACATCGAATTCGACCAAAGGGCTTCTTCATTGTGCAGTTCGCGGTAGTTCGAAAGCTCTTGCGACATGCCTCTCCACTGAACAATATCGTGCTGGTCTAAATCGAATCCCTGCCAAAGCGGAGAAAAATAAACACTCGCTAAAATCACGAGTGAGAGAATAGCCACTGCATGCGGCCAAGACAATTTCAAAAACTTGTTCATGTTATTCCTGATCTTTTATTTCTACAAAATCTACATATTCGCTGTCCGGAGTCTTATGTCCAGAAGTTTGTTTACTTCCCGAATTTTGAGTGTTACTCTGTGTTCGTTGATTTTTCTTTACTTCTTCATTTACTTTTTTCACCGCGTAATTCGCAGTGAATTTTACAATGAATTGAATAATTCCAGATATAATAAAAATGCCGAGAATTATTCTCAATGCACTACCGGCAGTGGCCACCATGATCATTTCGTTGTCAGTTCTTTAAAGATTTGCTCTAATTTTTGGTCTGAAGCCGTAAGTTCACTCACCGGTGCATTCGCCACCACATTTCCTTTGCTTATGATAACTACGCGAGAACACATGGCCTCTACTTCTTGCATAATGTGGGTAGATAGCAACACGGTTTTTTCCTTCCCCATTTGAATAATAATTTCTCGAATGTCGGCGATCTGATTCGGATCGAGCCCACTCGTGGGCTCATCGAGAATGAGCACTTCCGGATCGTGAATAATGGCTTGAGCCAATCCTACACGCTGACGGTAACCCTTCGATAATTGTTGAATGGGCTTGTGCGCTTCAGGCGTTAAGCCTACCAAAGCAATGACTTCTTCCACCCGACTCTTCAAATTCTTTACTCCGTGAAGGCTTCCAGCAAAAGTCAAATACTCGCGCACATACATATCTGTATAAAGCGGATTGTGTTCGGGCAAATAACCCACACGTCTTTTCACTTCCAAGGGTTTCTCATTCACATCGAAGCCGCAAACGGAAACTTTCCCCGAATTGCAAGGAATGTAACCCGTGATAATTTTCATCATGGTGCTCTTTCCCGCTCCATTCGGACCCAGGAAGCCAATGACCTCTCCTTTTCTGGCTTCAAACGAAACGCCGTTCAAGGCTGTTTGTGTACCGAACATTTTCACAACTTGACTTACTGAAATTGACATGGAATCTTCTATCTAAAGTTTCTAAAATTCGAGTGTAAAGATAGCAGAAATCGCCTGTCAGTTCTGTCCCTGAACAGAGTCAATTCTTTGGCACCTCATTAATTCGTATCTTCGAAACTGCAATCACCATAAACTATGAAAACAGAGCAACTACAATGGACCGTAACAAAAGATTGGGACACGTCTGAAATTCAGCTGGTAAATGCTCAACTCGTTTTGGTTTTTGCGGGCATCGATATCATTGAAAACTGCAAGTACTACGAGCAACTTCATGGGGTTTATCCGAATGCAGATATTGTTCTCATTAGCACTTCTGGAGAAATTTACGGCAATGAAATGTTTGAAAATTCAGCATCTGCCACCGCCGTCTATTTCGAAAACACGCCTATTCGCATTTCAACAAAAGAAAATATTTCAGGACGCGACGCTGCAGAAATAGGAAAACAAATCACGCAAGATCTTCTCTCAGATGATCTGAAACACATACTTGTATTTTCCGAAGGAGGGCACATGAACGGAGATCATTTGATTTCCGGCATTTCAGAAAATTTACCGAAACACATTGCCGTTACAGGTGGTTTAGCAGGCGATTCTGCTCGCTTCGCAAAAACACAAGTCGGCCTAAACAATTCAATTTCAGAGAACATGGTTGTTGCCATAGGCCTCTACGGAGATGCCATAGAAATTGGATATGGATCGAACGACGGATGGGATTTATTCGGGCCACTGCGCTTGGTAACGAAGTCTGAAGAGAATGTGTTGTTCGATTTAGACGACACCAATGCGCTTGAACTTTACAAAAAATATTTAGGTGACCGTGCGAATGAATTGCCGGGAGCGGCTCTACTCTTCCCCATTTGCATTTTAAAACCAGATGGAACCAAACTGGTGCGAACCATTCTTTCCATTAACGAAGAAAATCAAACCATGGTTTTTGCAGGTAACGTGCCCGTTGGATCGAAGGTGCAATTTATGATGGCCAACTTCGACCGCGTAATTGAAAGCGCAAGCCATGCAGCTTCAAAAAGTCAAATTAGCGAAACAGAGTACCCCGATTTAACCCTAATGGTTTCTTGTGTTGGAAGAAAACTCGTTATGCAAAACAGAACAGAAGAAGAGATTGAAGCTGTAGCAGATACGTACAACGACGAATCTACTTTCTGCGGTTTTTATAGCAACGGTGAAATTTGTCCAACTACCGACGGGGTGAATTCATTGCACAATCAAACCATGACCATAACTACCTTCAAGGAAAGAGTATGACCTTTGATTCGTTGCATCCGTTATTAAAACGACAGGTAAAAAAATACTTGGGAATTCAAGAGGAAATTCCTGAGCATCTCTTTAACTTTTTGAAAAGTATCAATCAAAGTTATTCGCTTTACGACAGCAATAGAGAGCTTGTAGACCGCGCAATGAAATTAAGTGGCGAAGAGCTCTTTGAAAAGAATGCTTTATTGTTTGAAGAAGCCGCAAGACAGCGCGTGCTCATCAACAACATCAAAGACGCCATTCGCACCATTAGCCCAGAGCAAGAAATTAACGATAACGACATTCTTCGAATTGGTGAAGTTCTCACAAACACAGTTAACGAAAGAAAAGAATTCGAAAAGCAGCTGCAAGAAGCTCGCGAAAATGCAGAGCAGTCCCTAGAAACACGAAAACTCTTTTTAGCGAATATCTCGCATGAGATTCGAACGCCTATAAATGCTATTTCCGGAATGTCGGGAATTCTGGCTGACACCGAAATTTCAGATACTCAAAAGCAATATGTAAACGCCATTCAGTCTTCGTCACAAAGTTTAATGGTTATTGTTAACGACATATTGGACATGTCGAAATTGGAAAGCGGTAAATTCTCTGCGGAATTTATTCCATTTGATGTGCGTTCTGTCATAGATCCTTTGCACACCAGCTATCATTTACGCACCGACGAAAAAGGAATTGATTTTAGCATTGACTATCCAGAAGACATGCCCAGGTGGGTGTTTGGAGATCCAACGCGCTTGGGACAAATACTGAACAACCTGATTTCAAACGCCATTAAATTCACCGAAAAAGGAAAGGTTTCACTGAAAATTTCCTGCGAAAAAAAAGGAAAACTGAACGAGTTCAGCTTTCAAGTGACAGATACTGGAATTGGAATTGACCAAGAAAAACTCAAAACTATTTTTGAATTCTTTTCTCAAGAAGACAACACCATAACGCGTAGATTCGGAGGTACTGGACTCGGCTTGGCCATTTCCAAATCCATTGCGGAATTACTCAATGGTGAAATAAAAGTTGAAAGTGAAAAGAATGTAGGCTCAACGTTTACGTTTTTGGTTGCCATGCCAGAAGCATCTGAACAAACGCAAATTGAAACAGCTGTGCAATCTGATTTAAAAGGCATGAACGTTTTAATTGTGGAAGACAATGAGCTGAATCGCTTCCTTGCCGTGACCATTTTGAAAAAATGGAATGCGAACATACACATTGCCGAAAACGGAATAGAAGCGGTTGAGGCTGTGAAAGACAAAGAGATTGACATTGTACTTATGGACATTCAAATGCCCATTATGGATGGCGTTGCTGCGTCTATTGCTATTCGAAATGAATTGAAATCAAATGTGCCAATTATTGCTTTAACTGCAAACGCATTAGAAAGCGAAAAAGAAAAATGTTGGCAAGCGGGAATGAACGAATACATTACCAAACCCTACAATCCCGAGCGTTTGAAAGAGAAAATAATTTTCCTTGTTGAAAATTCAGAACAGACCGAAGATCAAAATTCAGAAAACATTTCACTTGATAGCTTAAGCGAACTCATGAACGGTTCTAAAGAACAAATGATTCGCATGACCACCGTTTTTCTTGATCAAATAGAAAAGCATTTCAATGAATTGAAATTGGCTTTCAACGAAAACGATTTAGACCAAATTACACAAATTACACACAAACTAAAATCGTCTTTCAAGCTTTTCGGACTCAATAAAACTGGAATAATTTTGGAACGAATTGAACAGCGTGCTAAGACCTTGGATCGTCACGAACTCAATTCAGAACTTCAAATTATTCTAAGCATGCAACCTCGTTTAACTTTTTTGGTTCAAAAAGAATTGAACCAACTTATTCTTTCGAATTCTATTTCATGAACATTGCCATTCTAGCTTCTGGCGCCGGAAGCAACGCCGCGAACATCATTCAGCATTTCAACAAGACTTCGGTGAACATTTCGCTTATTGCCTGCAACAATGCGGAAGCAGGTGTCTTTCAAATTGCACAAGACAATCAGATCGATTCTCTTCTTTTAACCAAAGAAAATTTCAAAACGTCAGATCAGTTCATTCAAGAACTTCAACAACGAAAAATTGACCTCGTGATTTTAGCTGGTTTTCTTTGGTTAGTTCCGAAAAATCTTGTTTCAGCATTCGAAGGTCGCATTATAAATATTCATCCGGCGTTGCTGCCTAAATTCGGTGGAAAGGGCATGTATGGACATTTCGTGCATGAGGCCGTTTGCGAAGCAAAAGAGAAAGAAAGCGGAATAACGGTGCACCTTGTAAATGAAGAGTTCGACAAAGGCGAAATTCTATTTCAGGCTACATGCAATGTCGAGAATTGCTCTGCCGCTGAAATAGAATCAAAAGTGCGCGCACTTGAAATAGCACACTTCCCGCAGGCTATTGAAAACTTTATTTCGAAAATGTAATTTGTTACGGCCTTATGCGGTGTAATTTCGTCGCATACACTGCAAGCTCCTTTCAAATTCAACATGAAAAAAATATACCACCTCGCCAATTGCGGAACCTGTCAAAACATCATTAATGAACTTAGTCCACTTCCAAAAGGAACCGAACTTCAAGACATTAAAACTGCGGCTATTACCGAAGAACAACTAACAGAGATGCATGCGCTAGCAGGAAGCTACGAAGCGCTTTTCAGCCGCCGCGCTCTAAAGTATCGCGAATTGGGTTTGAACGAAAAGACCCTTTCCGAAAAAGAATATAAGAAATACATTTTGAAGGAATACACTTTCCTCAAGCGTCCGGTGATTATCTTCAACGATCAAATTTTTATTGGTAACGCACCCAAGGTTGTGGCTGCTGCGAAAGCCTTTCTTAAAAAGAAATAATTTCGCCCTGTGGCACAAAACAAAAACATAGGTGCTCATCTTGCTTTATTCGCAGTAGCGCTTATTTACAGCGCGAACTATCTCATTGCGAAATGGGTCATGCCCAATCCTATTGGAGCCAATGCATTCATTGTTTTACGTGTCTCCGGAGCACTGGCCCTGTTCTTTCTGGTTTCGTTTAAGTTTTTAGAACTTCCGAAGTTGCGCGATATTCCACTTTTTCTTTTTTGCGGAATAACCGGAGTAGCAACTAACCAATTGTTTTTCTTCAACGGCTTAGCGCTTACTACGCCAGTGAACGCTTCCATTATTATGTGCACCAATCCTATCTTGGTGGCCATACTTTATTTTGTTGGGAAAAGGAAGTGGCCCTCACTCATGACTACTGCTGGCATTCTTCTAGGCTCTGTGGGTGCTTTGGGAATTATTCTCCTGCGCGCGCCCTTTGAGGCCAGTGCCGATTACCTTAAGGGAGATCTCTTTATTCTCATTAACTCGCTTTCTTACGGTTTGTATTTGACAACCGCCCCAAGGCTCATGAAAAAATACAAACCCATTACTGCAATAACTTGGGTGTTTGCATGCGGACTCATTTTTATTCTTCCCATTGGATTTTCCGATGCGAGTTCCATTGCCTGGGGAACGCTCACCCCGCTGCATTGGATGAGCCTTGCCTTTATCATTGTTGCAGTAACGTTCCTCACCTATTTACTCAATATCTACGCGCTAAGTAAAGTTTCTCCAACCGTTACAAGCGCATACATTTATCTTCAACCCTTGCTGGCTGGTGTATTCGCATTTTTATTCGCGGGAATCGGGAATCAAGATTACACCGGAAGCATAACTTTCGAAAAGGTCATGTTCGCCCTGCTCATATTCGCCGGGGTGTATTTAGTTGGAAAACGGAACGATTAAAACGACATCTCCAATCCAATAGAAGGCAGCATTGGCAATTGGTTAACACGCTTCGAAGTCACACGGTCTATGTAAAAGACATTCGCTCTGTTGTAGGCATTCGTTAATCCGAAATTCAACTCCAAAGAGGTCTTGTCCCACTTGTATGTCTTGCGAATGTTCGCGTCTAAGCGGTGGTACCAAGGCAATCTTCCCTGATTCAAAGGCGCATATTGAATACCCAAAGTAGATGAATTTGATACGGTGTAATCTGTTGCAATTCCTCCACTCAAAGATGGCGGCTGATATGCACCTTGCGTTTGGGTAAAGGGTAAACCACTTCCCAAATTCCAACGTGCACTCATTTCCCACGAATCGTTCTTTCCCCATGAATGTGAGGCCACAACATTCACGTTGTGTCTGCGATCGAATACAGGATCATACCAACGCAAACCGTCCCAACGATCTACATTCATGATCGAATAAACCACATTCACATTCGAATGCTTCGTTGCATACTTCAACACAATGTCTACCCCTTTCGCAAATCCACTTTCAATAATAAAATCCTTTCTTAACAATTCAGGCTTGTCCTGATTGTCTGCATCGTCTGGGAATATCTTATTTCTGTTGGTATTGGTTACTTGCTTGAAGTTACGGTAATAACCTTCCACATTCAAATTCAACTGATCCGTAATGTCGAACTCAAATCCAGCGACCAAGTGAGAAGCCTTTTGAAGCGAATTGGTTACAGTATGAACCGAGCCATCTGGACGTGTAACGGTATTTTGAATTTCATCTGGACTTGCCAAGAATCCGTAGAATAAATTCACAACATCTCTATCGCTGTTGGTAGCCATTAAATTCTGAGAGTACAAACCAGCAGCTGTCTTCAAACGCAAACGTTCGGTAGCCTTGTATTTAATACCAATACGCGGCTCAGGAGAAACAGCAGACAGAGAACTATAATACTGTAAACGGAAGCCCGGCTCAATGATCAACTTCCTTCTGTTGTATTTGTATGAGATGAAGCCATTCAATTCGGTCGTATTCTGTTCAAGGTCTATGCGAACCCCCAATGGATTAAACGTGTTGTAGTTGGTTGAAAATCCAACCACCTCAACGCCATATTTAATTGCGTCTTTGCCCAAACTGTAGTTAAAATCCAATCCGAAATTGAACGAAGTAATTCCACTCTTACGATCGGCTACCGACTCTTCTTGAAGAAGAATGTTGTACTTGCTCCAAGCGAAATTTCCATTTATTAATACAGGTGAACTGGTTGGAACAACTACGAAATTTCCACCTGCACCTACGTTCTTCCAATTCAAATTGGAAAGCGCTTGGTACTTGCTTACTTTATCGTCGAAAGAAAAACCGAACAAATTGAACTTACTTCCATTCGAACCTCCGAAAGAAAGTTTTCCGTACAAATCGGTGTAGCTAAAAGGCAATCCTTTTCCATCGTTCACAAACGGATAAACGTGTGGAGAGGTCTTGTCTAAGTAACTATTCTTTGCACTCACAATGTAAGAAATTCCGCTTCCGTTCTTCGAAAGCTTCTTCAACGGACCTTCCAACTGAACCTTCCCTCCGAACGGACTGAAACCAATCTTGCCGTCATGGCCTTTCTTATTCCCATCACGCGTGGTGATGTCAATAACCGAAGAAATTCTACCTCCGAATTGCGCTCCAAAACCACCCGTATAAACGTCGGCATTTGAGATAATGTCGGTATCGAAAACAGAGAACAAACCAATGCTGTGAAACGGATTGTAAACAATCATTCCATCTAAAATAACTTTATTCTGCACGGGGCTTCCTCCGCGAACAAACACTTGTCCGCCTTGGTCTCCGGTTGAAATGAAACCCGGAAGAGTGGTCAACACCTGAACAATATCTGTTTGTCCACCAAAAGAAGGAACACGTTTAAAATCCTTCGGTCGAAGAGTTTCAGAAGAAATGTTTACGTTGTTCACTTGCTCTGAACGCCTGTCGTTAATCTCTAAAATATCCATCACGTTAGATCCCGGATCAAGCAAAATATTGGTTGAAACCAATTGCCCCTGCTTCAACGTAATGGTATCACGGTATTCGCTGTAATTGATAATTTTCACAAAGAGAACATAGGTACCCGGCTTTAACTTTGTTAAACTGAAATAACCATTCTCATCGGTGTTCGTTCCAGTGGTTGTGCCTTCCAGCGCAACAAGGGCCATTAAAATGGGCTCTCCCTTTTCCTTGCTCTTCACAAACCCACGAATGGTACAATCTTGCGCCTGAGCAATAAGCCCAGCAAACAAAGCCATAACAAAAAAGATATTCTTCAACTTCATGATTTTCAATTCGAATAGCTGCGAAGATAAGATACTTCAAGGCTATATTTATCAAGGTTTCCGCATAAATTTCATTCAAACACCCCCTTCATTTCCTGAATGAATTTGGCTCGAATACATTCTGTTCATACCTTAGGCATTGTATTTGGCTAGGTCCAAAAAAATTACTCCTATGAAAAAATTACTCTTATTCGTTTTTTTACTTGGCTCTTTGAAGAGTTTTGCTCAAACAGATTACCCCGATTTGCTAGCTATGTTCGTAGACGAGAAATACGAAAAGTGTTTATACAAAGCCGAGAAGTACACGTTGAATGAAAAGACCAAAAAGGATGCTCTTCCTTATTTATTCATGAGCCGTTGCTATTTCGAAATGTCGAAGCGCGACGAATTCAAAGAGAAGTTTCCAACAGCAGGAAAAGACTGCTACAAATACGCTTCGAAATACGCTTCGAAAGACAAAAACAAAACCTTCTACGCAGAGCACGAAGATTACTTCACTGAATTGAGAAGCACTGCAATTAGCGAAGCGGAAGTTATGTTAGATGCCATGAAGTACACCAAAAGCAAAACGCTCTACGATAACTTAATCGATTGGGACGCAAACGACGCTGGTGCTTGGATTATGCTCGGAGTTTCTTTCCAAGGAGCCAAGCAAAAGAAAGAAGCCGAAAACGCATACACCACGGCTAAAAAATTACTGACCGACAAAACGTGTTCGGTTGAAGTGAAGGGACAAAAAGATTTGTTGAAAAACGCACTCATTTATTACGCTGAAAAACTCTACAACGAGGGAAATACAGCAGGCGCAAAAGAGTGGTTAGATTTAGGGAAAGAGTGGTTCATGGACAACAAAGAATATCAAGTGACTTATTCGCAATACGCAAATTAATATTTTTTCAAAGGAATGAAAAGCCATCTTCGGATGGCTTTTTTATTTGATTGTTTTTCGAAGAAAATAAAGGAGTCCTTTTCCACCATCAATAGAAAAATAAGGAAGTAAGTCGCCACCAAATGA
>CANGEF010000033.1 GCA_947452685.1 Flavobacteriales bacterium
GTGGTTAAACGGAAAACATACAAGCCATTCGGAAGATTGGAAACTTCCATTCGACTTGAATTGAATTCTGTTCCTACCAATTCTCCGGTCATATTGTAGACTTCAATTGCCTTCATATCGTTGCTTGCGATGAATAATGTAGAATTAGCTGGATTCGGATAGATCAAAAGGTCTTCTTCTAATGCACTTAACTCTTCCGTTCCAACAGTTATTGTGCGGTAGCTGCAATCAAGTGGAATAGAGCAAATGTGATGCGTTAGAAAATTCGACATGATACTCATGGTTGTATCCAATATAGCAGCATTCGTCATGTGAGGCACGTGATCTTGTCCTTCATAAATTTCAAAGCAATGCTCCAAGCCAATCTGGTCCATTCTCTCGTTAATGCTATGACTTCCGTCTACCTCAACAACAGGCGCTACACCAAAGGCATACTGCATGGCAGATCCGTATGGAACCGTCTGGTCATTCGTTCCATGAAAGAGCAACGCCGGCTCATCACCCGCATGAATCCAAGCCGTGTCGCCAATGGCTCCGCAAATATTTACAATAGCTTTAACATCTGAAGGATACCCCGGATTTCCACTTTCACCTTCAAGCTCTCCGGTTAAGCCAGGGTTTGAAAGGTTCACATAAGAAGGTAGCTCTGCCATTTCATCTAAATAAGCCATGTGCAAAGCAATGTATCCGCCTGCGCTTGACCCCGCAATGTATATTTCATTCGCGTCTATGTTGTACGGATTTCCATCTACTGCAACGGTCTTGCGAAGAAAACGCACAGCCGCTTTTCCATCTTGAACACCGCGCATTACCGCTTCAGTCATAGGCCCCGAGAGGTCGGCAGTAATATTCACCCCCAATCTGTATTCCATTGAAATAGCAACATAGCCCATCTTTGCAAGTCGCTCGCAAATGGGAACCACATCGGCGCCTGTCTTCGATCCAGAAAGAAAAAATCCTCCGTGCGCTACAATAACAGCAGCTCTGTTGGTCACATTGTCTCCAACAGGTTGGTAGATATCGCAAAGCAGGGTTTGGCTAGTCCCGTCATATTTCACATTTTGTCCGTAAGGAACATCAGATGTTACTTGAACATCATTGAAAATATAATTCAAATAACGATTGCCATCGCACTGCGCATGAGCATTCAAAAAAGAAACAAGAGAGAGTGCAAGTAATACTTTTTTCATGTTGAAGGTTTTAGTTAAAGCAATTTAAGACGAATTCTTTTTCTATGATAAAAAACATTATTCTCCCCTAGGTGTTAATGTTTTTTATAAGATTGAGCAGTATATCTGTTGAAAGGATTAATTTTGCTCGACTTCACACTTATGATTGAAACTGATATCCTTATTATTGGTGCGGGCCCATGCGGTTTGTTCACCGTTTTTGAAGCTGGACTTCTAAAATTACGTTGCCACCTTATAGATGCTTTGCCGCAGGCGGGCGGACAATTGACCGAAATTTATCCGAAGAAACCCATCTATGATATTCCAGGGTTTCCTGAAATTTTAGCGGGAGATTTAATTGATAATTTAATGAAGCAGGCCGAGCCGTTTAAACCTGGATTTACTTTAGGAGAGCGCGCAGAGTCATTCGAGAAAACCGAAGACGGAAAGTTCATCGTAACAACTACACGCGGAACGAAACACATAGCCCCAATTGTGGCTATTGCGGGCGGTTTGGGATGCTTCGAACCGCGTAAACCACCTATTTCAAACATATCTGATTTTGAAGACAAGGGAATTGAATACATTGTTCGTGATCCGGAATTCTACAGAGGAAAGTCTGTCATCATTAGTGGTGGAGGAGACTCTGCTTTAGATTGGGCGGTATTCTTGGCGAATGGGGTGGCGAAAGAGGTGACTCTTGTGCACAGAAGCAAGAGCTTCCGCGGTCATCCAGATTCAGTTCAGAAGGTGCTAGATATGGCGGCTTCAGGAAAAATTAATCTTCACACAGATGCTGAAGTAGTTGAAGTAGCCGGAGATGAAGTTCTTCGAAACATTACCCTTCAACACAACGATGAAACAAGAACTGTATTAACAACAGATCATTGGTTGCCGCTATTCGGATTAAGTCCGAAGTTGGGCCCGTTGTCTGAATGGGGATTGAACATTGACAAGAACAGCATTGAAGTAAACACCTTCGATTATCAAACGAACGTTCCTGGCTTGTACGCTGTAGGAGATATCAATACGTATCCTGGAAAATTGAAATTAATTTTATGCGGTTTCCATGAAACGACTCTCATGGTTCAAAGTGCGTTCAAACGCATATATCCAGATAAAAATTATGTTTTGAAGTACACCACAGTTAATGGAGTAAACGGATTTTAAGCATGGAAAACACAGTTCAAATCACAGTTGTAGATAGGGAAGACAAAGAGCACATCTTGGATGCGCCAACAGATATGGGCATGAACATGATGGAACTTTGCAAGTCCTACGAATTGCCTGTTGAAGGAACGTGTGGTGGCATGGCCATGTGCGCGAGTTGTCACATGTACATTCTTTCCGATCATGACTTAGGTGAAAGAAACGACGATGAAGAAGCCATGTTAGATCAAGCGTTCTTCGTGAAAGGAAATAGTAGATTGGGTTGTCAGCTGCATATTGCAGCGAACTTCGACGGACTGAAAGTAAAATTGGCGGAAGTAGGAGGGTAGGCTTATCGTGTGAGTTGCTCAACAGCTAACACATAAGAATCGAAACCGAACCCAGAGATTGTCCCCAAACAATGTTGTGCAAGAAGCGATGTATGTCGCTCCTTTTCTCTTGCTAGAATATTACTTAAGTGAACTTCGATGACTTTAGGTTTTACCGCAGCTAACGCATCTGCAATGGCTACGCTGGTGTGGGTATACCCGCCTGCATTGAATACGATCGCATCGTATTTTTCAGAATCCTGAATGGCATCTATAAGCACACCTTCATGGTTCGATTGAAGGTGTGAAAATGTTACACTTGGAAATTTTTCGATAAGAAGAAGCAGCAAAGATTCTAAATTTTCAGAACCGTAGATGGAAGGCTCACGTGTTCCAAGCAAGTTCAAATTGGGTCCGTTGAGAATGAGTATACGCATTACTTACGAATAGTGGTATCTAATGACCATTGGTCTTCAGTGATGCTGATATCGTTTTTGAAAAAGTAGGTTCCAGTTTTTGAAATTACCTTTTGGTAGATGTCAACCTTGGCTCCAATTTTCACGGTTCGTTCAATGACCTTCTGACTTGGACGACTGGTCTCGTAAGATTTTTCAGTTACTCCTTCCGCAAGCGTTTCAGTTCCGGGCTTAGGATTTAACAAAGAAGGATCCTTTGGTCCGGTAGGATATTCAGGACGAATTTTAGAGTTGTCATTTTTGGTCTTTTCCGCTTTTTCTTTGTCGTCTAGAATTTTCGTTTCAAGCACATGCGCATTCTCATTGACTTCCATGCGTTGCTTTTCTAGAAGGTTGGGGCTGTTGTCGTTTATTTCTTCTTGGGTGGTCTTGCTGTGCTCAATTTCTTTGGTGTGCGTTACAATTCCAGATTGACCTGCTGTTTTAATTTGATTGTCTACTTCAGCGAAGTGTTCTTTTTCTCCTTGAAGGTTGGTTATTTCAGCAGTGAGGTCTTCGTTTCCTTTCACAACCAATTCAGCATTCACATCTTTTTCCTCTTCAATGCGGGTGCGGTTTTTATTGCGTCCGCGCTTTGAACGGTCGGTGTATTCCGAAGTTTGACTGTTTCGCTCTTCGTATGTAGAATTAATTTCGCGTTCGTTCTTTTTACGTTCTCTGTCGTTCTTGGAGAATTCGGTGATCTCCGTTTTCCCTTCGTTATTGAATTCTGAAGCACGTTCTATATCGCGTCTTTGACGACGTGTATAGTTTTGTTTACTCGCATCAACATCGGTTTTAGCCGAATCAATAGCAGACTCGTTGGCTGTTAGATAGGGCTCGGCTGTCCGGGTGATTTCAATAAGCTGATTTTCTTTGATTTCAATTTCTGCTTTAGCATCAATAATATTTTCAGCATGTTGTTCCTTGAATCCAGCTTGTGCCGTGCTGTCTAGCGATTTCGCTTGAACAACATCGAGCATTTTTCTTTTGTCTGCTTTTTTCTGTGCGTCGCGATAAAAATCATCAACAGCTTTTTCGGCGTCAGCGTCTACATCGCTTTTTCTATTGCGCAAACGCTGGCGTTTTTTGCCATCTTCTTCTTCCAGACGTTTCGCTTCAGCGTCTTCGTTTTCTTTGATTCGAGCTAAACGATTTTCTTCAGCTTCCTTTTCTTTTTGTCTTCTTATTTCTTCGAATTCTTGCTCTTGCTTAATGCGTTTTTCCTTCCAATCTACATCTGCTGTATTGTCTGTGTTGTGCAAATCCAATATGGCCGCATCAATACTTTCAATTTGCTTCGACGGATAGCGTTCGCCCGTTTTAATGTTTAAAGCCGCAACATATTTGGCTTTCGCACTCACCATTTTTTGCTCGTCGGTCAGTGCACTTTCTTCGAACAGTTTATCTCCTTCGGCAATTAGTCTTTTGTATTCTTTCAGCTGCGGGTCTTCTGCTGGAGCGGTGTTGCGCACAACTGTGTTCGCCGCTTCAAGTGCTTTTTTCGCTTTGTCTATTTGCCCTGGAGGATACGTTTCTTCGGGTTTAACGTCCGAGGCACTTTCGTATTTTTCTATGGACTCTTGGTATTTCTTTTTAGCAAAAAGATCATCGGCAGAGGCGATCAAAGCTTTGTAACGCTTTTCAATTTCCTCTTGTTTACTCTTGTCGTTGGCAATGGCGTCTAATGCGGCTTGCGCAATGTCTATTTGCTTTTTCGGATAGACTTCGTCTGACTTTAATTTCAACGCTTCTTTGTAGGTGGAAATACACGTTGCGTAATTCTCTTCGTTGAACTCGCCATCTGCTTGCGCAATAAGTGCTTTGTATTTTTTCTCTTGCTCTAACGCGTCTAATTTGCGTTGAATTTCCTCTAACTGCGTCTTCGGGTATGCTTCATTCGTTTTTATGGAAAGCGCTTCTGTGTATTTCGTTTGCGCAGCTTCCCAAGATTGGTTTTTAAACTGGGCATCGCCATCTTTGATTAATTGCGCGTAGCGCGCTTCACTGTTCTTGTTGGCTTGTTGCTCTCTGAATCTTCGTTCTGCTTCGTCGTATTTGTCTTTGGCTGGCTTGTCGTTCGGGAAGAGGTTCAAAGCGCCTTTGTACTTGGTCATAGCCTCTTCGAACTTAGTGCCTGCCATGCGGTCATCACCTTCCAACATAAGCTTCTCATAATCTTTTCTAAGCTTGTCGCCGTTCTTTGCAAGATCTGCTAAACGCTTGAATTCAGCTTCAATCTTCTTGTTCATCTCGGCGGTATACTCGAAGTCGAAGGTCACGTAATTCGTTTGTGAATCAAACGCGGCCTTCCCCATAGGTTCTTTTAAGATGTCTGTGTTGAATCCGTCTACATACTTGAAAAGGGAAGATTCGAACTCCATGAGAAATCCTCCAGCACGGTCTTCAGCTGGAATATTACGCGTGTCTACACGAATAATTTTTGTTACGTAATCTGCACGTGAAAACTTAAGGTCGTAAGAATATCCTAGCGGTAAGGTGAAATCGAATTTGCCTGCTGCCCCAGCATCAAAAACTCTTTCTTGAGCGCCGTTTTTGAAAACAATGACTTGAACGCCGTCTAATTTCTTTTCGGTGTCTTTGTCAATAATTGCACCTTGGCTTTTAATTCGAATCTCTTCGTTTTGAGCAAATACAGTTTGGCTCGAAACAAGAATACCCAGAAAGGACGCCCAAAGTATAAGTATGCGAAATGCATTCATAGTTGATCAAATAAGATTCCTAAATCACAAGTAAAGATAATCCGAAAAGCAATAAATAGAAAGAAAAATAACTCCCCGAAGGGAGTTAGATTTGAATAGTCATTTGGCTAAGCGATTTCCCATTGCTACTCTCGGCTGCAAGGGAATAGTTTCCGCGGCTGAATCCGCTTACATCTAAATCTACAGGCAGACTCAATTGTCCGGCTTTTTGACCGTGAATAAGCTCAACGAATTTCACAATTTCACCTTGTTCATTTCGCAAAACAACACGAACATCTTCCTGATCAGCAAGAATAAATTGAAGGCTGCTTTCGACACGGTTCGGTTTTCCCGAGAATGCCATAGCGTTCCCGCCAGAAGCTTCTTGGTAATCGACTTGGTATCTTGGAATAGCCACATGCTTATGTTTCGCTGCAATAAGTTGAAGTTCATTGGCTTTCATTTTTCCGCCCTCATAAGTTACAATGGATGCCACGCTATGATCGTTGGTGAATGCCCAAACCAATGATTGAATGCCGGGACAGTTGCCAAGTCTCTTCGCCTCAATCTCTTCAAGCGCTGCTACAAGATCGGGGCTAGCCATTTCTGTTTTTCCCAAATCATGAAACCCGTCGGAAGTAGCCATGGCAGAGGCATTTCCGCAGGCAGTGTTCAAGAGCGTCGTTTTCTCTTCTCCAGGCGCTAAGTAAATTTCTCTCGAACGCAACACAACGAAAGGCTGGTAGTCATTGGTTGCGGTATAAAACACCCGCCCAGTCTCTACATGCAAGGCCAAGGAATCCTTTGTTGTATTTTTTACTTTAAGTTGAAAATAACCTTGATTGCGAACATGTTCAACAATTCCGCTGAAAGAGATTTTCTTTTCCTTCTTCGCTTTTTCGAAATTGCAACGTTCTGCTTTGCTCTGCGCTATTGTGTCTAATCCAAGAAACAATAGGCCAATGATTAAGATTTTGTTTTTCATGGTGCTGGGGTTTGAGGGGTTGATGAACGACTGATTCTAGCTAAATCTTTTTTGGTGATGAAGACAACCGTGTGATTGCTCTTGCTTGTTATTCTGTGTAGGCTAGGAATCTCTCCTAATTTAAATTGGTATCCTGAAGTTTTATTTTCACTCTTTGAAAAAACATCCATTGAAATTTCTGAGAGAATGGAAACCGATCCGAAGGGAATCTCAATGGAATGAGGCTTGTCGTACAATTGCTTTTCGTAATTCACTTGAACGTTTTCTTGTGAGAATTCGACTCTTGAAATGCGAAGCGAAGGAGCTAATATTAATTTAATTTCACCTTTTGCGCGGTCGTCGTTGAACAAGCCATACACCCCTGTTTCATTTACATGAACCAGATGGTACTGCTTTTTATTAATGGTCTTCGAGCTTACTTTTTTCCCCTTAATGGTGATCCACTTTTTTTCATTGTAGCTCCATTTCAAGAAAAGCAATTTCTCGCCACGAACATTTGGAGTCTCTGGAACAAGTATGTCTATTCCCTCGGCTGCGAATTTTCCTTCCGGAAGAAAAACGTCGAAGGCAGAATGACACTCGAGCATTTGTCCCTTTGAATTGACGGTGTTGAAGTTGGCCGCCAATTCGTCAAATTTCAAGTAACGAACATCTGGCACATCTGTGGCCTTTGCTCCCAGCAATAAGCCAAACAGGAAGAGGGTGGTGGTGATTGTTTTCATGGCTTTTATTTGTTGTTGAAGTAAGCGTTGATTTTTTTTCTGTTAAGAAAGGAACGGAAGATTGATTTCTTAAAAACCTTTGTTTCTTCAATCCATTCTTTTCCCTGAGCGTCTTTGCACACCGTTCGAATAATGTAGTTCTCAATATCACGAGGAGCCTTGAACGTGGCTTCACGCTGGTTGTCTGAAACTTCTCCTTCGATGCGAATGAAGGGTTCTGTGGAGAGAATTTCAATGTAACCGATGGCTACATTTTTTGGAGCTTTCGCAATTACTGGAGTCACACTTGTCGATTTGTTTTCAACCAGCGCGTATAAACCTGACTCTTCTAGAACAGCGCTGTAGTAATAGCCTTGCGCACCTTTCGTTGGTTTTTTCGCGGCTCCTATTTTTGTCCATTCCTTGTTTATGTTATTCCACTGAAGAAGTATGAATTGCTTTTTTGCAAATTCAGCGCTTTGAGGAAGCTGAGCCGTTACGGGCTTGTTGGGTAATTTTCCTTCGGGAAATTCTATGCTCAACATTTCGCGAATGAAAATAATTTTATTGTCGAAGAAGGAAGAGACATTGGAATTGTAAAGTTCTTCTTGCGAAGAAAGTTTTGCAATTGTCATGGCTTGTGCCAACTCAATGTCGGAATACTTGCAAGTAATGGCAATGTTGCTGGCGTTGGTGAAGGTGCTGTCTGGACGAATAATTTCAGCAACGACATTCTGAGAAACGATTTCAACAGAGATAACAGGCAAATTCTTTTTTCCTTCTACTTCATAATTAAATGAGATGTGATCGAAGTTTAAATGTTCTTCTTTGAAAAACTCTTTCAATTCGCGCTCTCTTTTATAGAATAGCGCGAGCTTTTTAGGGTCGGCTTTTTTACTAGGTTCTTGAAGTGTAACTTTAATTCCCTTGGCTAAATAAAGTTCATCTGCATAAATAGCCAGTGCGCGCGTGGTGGCTTCATTGAATTTCTCCGAGTCTTTTTCGAATTCAATAACAATGGTTGAATTTGCATGAGCAGTAAGCAAGTAACCAGCGCAAAATAAAACAGCAATTAATTTTTTCATAGCGTTGGAGTTTTAAAGGTTCTTCTTCCGAAACGTAATTTGTTTTTTAATAATTGCCCTTGTGTAAATATTTTTTTATTGTGTGAGCCGTGATTTTTTTTGCAGATTTGTTTTATGAATACGAGTTACTGGGAAAGAGAAACGTTTTTAGAAAACTATGATTTACTTGTTGTAGGCGCTGGTATTGCTGGACTTTCAACGGCTATAGAGCTAAAGAAAAGGCGTCCTGATTTTCGTGTTGCTGTGTTGGAAAGAAGTTGGCTCAGCGACGGTGCTAGTTCAAAAAACGCGGGGTTTGCTTGCTTTGGAAGTCTTTCGGAATTCGTAGACGATTTAAAAGACATGTCGTTTGATGAGGTTGTAAGCCTTGCTGTTCGGAGGTTTCAGGGAATTGAAAAATTAGTGAAAGACTATTCTGAAGAAAGATTATTGTTGGAATGGAACGGTGGACATGAATTGTTTTTTCAGGAGGATGAGGCTAGTTTCAAGGAATGTTGCGCTATTGTTGATCGGTTTAATAACGCTTTTGAATCGGCTTTGAATATTCGTCCATACACGGTTTCAGCTGTTCAAGAATTTCAAGGAATAAAGAATTTGATTGGTGTTATTTCGAATAAATACGAAGGCGGATTAAATACAGGGGCTATGTTGAACGCCATGCGCGAAAGGTCCGTGAGCCAGGGCGTTCAGGTGTTCAGCGGTGTTGAAGTGGTAAATTATTCTACTTCAAAGAATGAAGTCAAAGTCGAAACTTCAGTTGGAATATGGAAGGCGAAACGCATAGCTTTTTGCACGAGTTCCTTTCATTCGAATTTGTTTGAAGATCTTCAAATGAATGCAAAGCGCAATCAAGTAATTGTGACAAAGCCCATTTCCGATTTGAAATTAAACGGAACGTTTCATCACCAACAGGGATTCAATTATTTTCGAAATATAAATGGTAGAATTTTAATGGGTGGAATGCGTCATCTTTTTCCAGCTACCGAATCTACATGTGTTCAGGGTAACACGGAAGAAGTTGTAAGCGCACTAACGAATTTCCTTCAACATAAAATACACGCCACTTCTGCAATAGAAATTGATTTAGCTTGGAGTGGAATTTTAGGGGTAGGAAAAGATGAGCGACCTGTTGTTAAGGAAGTTCAAGAGCATGTTTTTGTAGGTGCTCGTCTTGGCGGAATAGGTGTGGCAATAGGTTCGCTAATAGGCGAAGAATTAGCCGGACTTATTGATTCTTCTTTTTCGAAATAAATTCTGAAATGGCGTCTGCGCAACGCTCTCCGTCTATGGCTGCTGAAACAATTCCTCCAGCATATCCGGCACCTTCTCCGCAAGGAAAAAGATTTTTTATTTCCGGGTGATTCAATAATTCTTTGTCGCGCGGAATTCTCACGGGAGAAGAGGTTCGCGTTTCAGGAGCAAGCAGCAAAGCATTCGGTCCAGCGAAATTGGGCATCTTCGTATTGAAATGTTGAAGCGCTCCGATTAAACATTCTGAAATGAATTTTGGAAATAAATCGCGCAGATTTGTCGACGTAATTCCAGGGCTGTATGAAGAGTCGGGAAGCGTTGTGCTTTTTTTATTGTAAATAAAATCGGTAGCGCGTTGAGCTGGTGCGAACTGATTTTTCCCGCCAAGTTCATAGGCCTTTTTTTCAATATCTCGTTGAAGGTGCATTCCAGCAAGTGGTCCGGAATAATGGAGGTTTTCTAAATCGCTCAACTTCACTTCAACCACAATTCCTGAGTTCGCCCATGGGTTGTTGCGTTTGCTTGGCGACCATCCGTTCGTTACAATTTCTTCTTGAGAAGTGGCGCAGGGAGCAACGATTCCGCCCGGACACATGCAAAAGGAATAAACGCCGTGATCGTTGACTTGCGTCACTATAGAGTAGCTGGCGGGTGGAAGAAATTCTCCGCGATCGTCGCACTTGTATTGAAGCTTATCTATTGTGCGTTGGTCGTGTTCTATTCGAACACCAACGGCGAATGGCTTTGCTTCAAGGGCTATTTTTTTCGCGTGAAGCAATTCAAAAATGTCTCGTGCGCTGTGGCCTGTGGCCAATAAAATACTGTCTGCTTGGAAGGAATTTCCTTTGGCTGTTTTTACTTCATGAATGGAATCCATTCCAACATGAAAATCAACGACTCTTTCTTCGAAATGAATTTCTCCTCCATTTGCCAAAATGCTTTCGCGCATGTTGGCAATGATTTGCGGAAGCTTGTTGGTTCCCACATGCGGATGACTTTCAGTAAGAATATTTTCGTTCGCTCCGAATTGAACCAGTGTTTCTAAGATGCGAACCACGCTTCCTTTTTTTGTACTGCGCGTGTAAAGCTTGCCGTCGCTGTAAGTCCCGGCGCCGCCTTCCCCGAAACAATAATTGGAATCTTCGTTAACGATTCCATTTCGTGTGATTTCAACTAAGTCACGTCTTCTTGCTCGAACGTCTTTTCCTCTTTCAAGAATTATAGGCTTCACGCCCAACTCAAGAAGTCTCAGTGCTGCGAACAAACCAGCAGGACCCGCACCAATCACAATCGCAGAGCCTTTTATTTCATGTTGAAATTGACGTTGGTGAACGGCGGGAAATTCTTCATTCGCTCCAATGACTGAAATGCGCAGAATGACAATTGCGTTGCGTTTCCGAGCATCGATTGATTTTTTGTCGATGCGCCATTTAAAAGAAAGAGGAGATAAACTCAACGTGAATTGAATTTTCTCCTCTAAAAAATTGAAGTCGGCCGATTGGGCTGGACTTACTTGAAGTTCAATGGTATTCATGCTGTTGGTCTATTCAACCAAAAAATATGATAAAAAATAATTTATGCTTTAATAGCCTTCGCTGCTTTTGACTTTACTGAACCAGGCTTTCTTCCACGTTTTTGCAAAACTTTCGGAGCAGCAGGAGCAGCAGTTGCTGGAGTTGCAGCTACAACAGCCTCTTTCTTAGGGCCAGTCTTCTTAGCGCCAGGCTTGTTCTTAGAACCCTTTGGGCGGCCACGACCGTCTTTTCCTGAAGTAGTTTTAGGGCTTCCTGATTTTCCTAAAATAGAAGCGATATTGGCGGTGATTTTAACTTTTCTACCGCGTCCGGTTTGAAGGGTAGCGATAAGATTTGCAGCATCTACCAAGGAGTTCAGTTCTTTCTCGCGACGAGCAATCTCTTGTTTTATTTCGTTTAATAGTTTCATAAAAAATAAATTTTTATTTAATGGTTCCTGCGAAAATATCGCGCGAATTTAATTTTAATTCCTAACACAATGTTAAAAAATGCAAAGAAAATTTAAAGAGTCCTTCATTCGGATTACTTTAGCCGCTCAATTTGAGCATTATGAAATTCAATAAAAAGAACATTTCGAAGGAAGAATTATTGGCACTTTACGAGGCAATTAAACTGCCTCGATTGATAGAGGATAAGATGCTAAGCCAATTGCGTTTGGGAATGATATCGAAGTGGTTTTCTTCATACGGACAGGAAGCCATTTCGGTGGGGGTAGGAATGGCCATGGAAGAAGATGAGTTTATTTTACCCATGCATCGCAATTTGGGAATCTTTACTTCCAGAAATTTAGATTTAAAACAATTGTTCCTTCAGTTTCAAGGAAAGAAAGACGGATTCACAAAAGGTCGCGATCGTTCGTTTCACTTCGGAACGAAGAAACATCATGTGGTGGGAATGATTTCTCACTTGGGTCCACAGTTGGGCATTGCAGACGGAATTGCATTGGCCAACAAATTAGAAGGCTCTGCGAAAGCAACCATCGTATTCAGCGGCGACGGTGGCGCAAGCGAAGGAGATTTTCACGAGGCATTAAACGTGGCAACCGTTTGGGATTTGCCTGTAATCTTTTGCATTGAGAACAACGCTTGGGGATTGTCTACGCCAAGTCGCGAGCAATTTCGCTGCAAGCAGTTTGTAGATAAAGCAATCGGATATGGAATGCCGAAAGAAGACGCCATTCAAATAGACGGAAACAACATTCTTGAAGTTTATTCAACAGTAAAAGAAATTGCAGAAAGTATTCGCAAGAATCCACGTCCGATTATTTTGGAATGCATGACCTTCCGCGTTCGTGGACATGAAGAGGCCAGTGGAACGAAGTACTATCCGGAAGGAATGATTGATGAATGGTCGAAGAAAGATCCTGTTGCGTTGTACGAGCAGTTTTTGTTGGATGAGAAATTGATCACTCCAGGAGATGTTGAAGCCATGAATTTAAAGTTGAAAGATAAAATCAACACGAATTTAAAGTCGGCATACGCAGAACCAGACATTGAAGTTAACGAGGAAGAAGAATTAGAAGATTTATTTGCCCCGTTTTCAAATGCAGAAATTCCAGCGTCTTCAACCAAAAAGAAAATGCGTTTCATAGACGCCATTCAAGATGGGTTGCGTGAAAGCATGCGCAAGCACGATCGTTTGGTTTTAATGGGACAAGACATTGCGGAATACGGAGGTGTTTTTAAAGTGACCGAAGGATTCGTTGAAGAATTTGGAAAAGGTCGTGTAAGAAATACACCGTTGTGTGAGTCTGCTATTGTTGGTGCCGGATTGGGTTTAAGCATGAAAGGCCACAAGGCCATGGTGGAAATGCAATTCGCAGATTTCGTGACTTGCGGATTCAATCAGATAGTAAACAACTTAGCGAAGCTTCACTACCGTTGGGCAGAGAATGCAGACGTGGTGGTGCGCATGCCAACAGGCGGTGGCGCTGCTGCTGGGCCGTTCCACAGTCAAAGCAACGAGGCGTGGTTTTTCCATACTCCGGGTTTGAAGATTGCTTATCCAGCTTTTCCTTCCGACGCGAAAGGGTTGTTGTGTCAAGCATTTGAAGATCCGAATCCAGTTTTATTCTTCGAGCACAAAATGCTTTACAGAAGTATTGAAGAAGAAGTTGCGGAAGGACACTTCGCGCTTCCATTCGGAAAGGCGAGAATTGTTTCTGAAGGAGATAGACTTACTTTAGTTACTTACGGATTGGGTGTGCATTGGGGAATGGAAGTGTTGAAGGAAGAGAAGTATGCCGGTGTTGAATTGATTGACTTACGCACATTGGCTCCTTTGGATTACGAAACTGTAATGGCTTCAGTGAAGAAGACCGGACGTGTTGTTGTGTTGCATGAAGACTCGCTCACAGGCGGAATAGGTGGGGAGTTGGCTTCTCGCATAACCGAAGAGTGTTTTGAATACCTCGATGCTCCTGTAACACGCTGTGCTAGTTTAGATACTCCTATTCCTTTCAATGCCGGTCTTGAAATCAATTTCATGGCTAACAATCGATTGAGAACAACATTGGACAAAGTCCTTTCGTATTAAGTTTTCCTACTTTAATTTTATCGCTAATGAATAGGCGGTGGAATTTGTTTCAAGTTGTGCAAGTGTTGTTGCTTGCGCTATGGGCTTGCGCTTCAAGTGCGCAAGTTTCGCTTGTTGCCGATTACACTGCTCACTACGGAATCGTTGAAGGGACAGATCTTTCGGGGTATATCACCTACGATGTTTATGTCTCCTTTCCAAATTCGAATTACCGATTAACGGCCATCGGTGGCGGGTTGCAGAGCAATCCGAATTTCACTGTTCAGGTTTCTTCCGATTGTAATTTCTTTCAGCATGTTAATGGAAGTTTTTTTTCAGAGGGAATTAATTGCGCTGATTACACCGTGAATCCTGCACTGGAATGGGACAGTCGATTTGCCATTGGAAGTAATTGTAACGCTTCAAGCAATCACTTGTACCAAGCGAGTTCCGAGAGCAATGCCTTGAATGCTTGGGAAGCTGGAACTTCAACCTTGTCTCTTTCGAACACTTTGTTTTTCCGTCTACCGAACGATGGTTCGGTTCTGGTGAATGCAGATAATAAAATTTTAGTTGGAAGGTTTACCACGTGTGGAAATTTATGCTTGAAGTTGGGTGTTCAATATTTTGAAAACTACTCGGGCCCAGGTTCTGCGTTTCAAACCGAAGTGTTGGAAGGTTGTTTTAATAATCCCTGTCTTTCGAATCCGATTGCACAGAACGCAACCGTGACGCAAGTTGGCTGTACAACAGATTCTCAAATAATTAATTTGAATGCAGGTGGAAATGTTCCTGTGACTTATGAATTATGGAACACCACGGTGAATGCGCTCGTTGGAACGTTGAATTCAGTGGATGGAGCCTGTTCCTTCAATGCACCAAGTGCAGGTTCTTTTGTCATTCATTCAATAGATAATTACGGTTGCAGAGATACAACGAGCGCCATTTCAATTCAGGAATTTATTCCTCCGAGCGTTCAATTGGTTGGACATAATTTGGTATGTTTCGAAGATGCCTCGGGAAGTGTTGATGTGAGTGGAAGCGGAGGCACGGGAATTTTAACGGAAGTGGTATCGCTTTCATCACTTCCATTTTCACTTTCGAATTTAAATGCCGGCGTGTTCAATGTTCAGGTGGTTGATGAAAATGGATGCATAGCTTCGAACAGCATTGTTATTGAGCAACCAAGTGCTGTGCAGGCCTCACTCATTCAACAAACAGATCTCGTTTGCGCGAATCAATGCACAGGAGCCATTGCCTATTCATCGAACGGAGGCGTTGGGAATTATTCCTTCGAACTTCTGTCGAGTGGCGCTTCTGGTGTGGCTTCTGGAGCCTTGACGAATTTATGTGGAGGAGCAGATACGCTTACTGTTTCAGATGGAAACGGTTGTTCTTTTCAACTTCTATTTGAATTGAATTATCCTGATTCAATACAAATTGTTAGCGGTGGGGTTGGTCCTACGTGTCCTGAATACACCGATGGGGAAGAGAATTTATTTTTCTCTGGTGGAACAGGTGCATTGCACATTACGATTGGAAACGGGAACTACGAAATCCTTCCGCAATCGGTTGTAGAATATCAATTGACGAATCTTGGAGTTGGTCCGATTTCCATTCATGTGGAAGACGATGCGGGTTGTTCTGTTGATGAAACTTTTACCGTTTATTCTATTTTTCCTTCCAACTTGAATTTAAGCACTACGTCAACAGAAGAGTCGTGCTTCAATAATTTGGACGGTACCGCCGAGGTGCTTCTTCAAGGTGGACATGGACCGTTTACTTTTTTATGGAATGACGGTCAATCTCAGCAAACAGCCTTGGCGACAGGACTTGTAGGAAATAGAAATTATCGTGTGGAAGTGACCGACGTGAATAATTGTATTTATAAAAGAAGTGTTTTCGTTCCGTTGAAAGACGGATGCATTTTCATTGCGAATGCCATTACACCGAATGGAGATGGATCGAATGACACCTGGGTCATTGGTGGATTAGACGGTTACGCAGACGCGCATGTTCAGGTTGTGAATAGATATGGACAAGTTGTTTTCGAATCGAACGGTTACACGAATCCTTGGAGAGGAACCCTCAACAACGAACCGCTTCCTCCGGCCGATTATTACTACGTGGTGAGTTACGACAAAAGCAAAGAACCTTTAACCGGAGTTGTTTCCATTAAGTATGAATAACTTCAAGTTAAATACCCTAGAGGGAAGGTTCTTCGAAAGGTTCTTTGAAAGGTGTTTCACAAGAATCTTGATTTTTGTGCTTCTGCTTTTCGCTGTGACAGCCCATGCACAACAGTACCCGCGTCGTACTTTATTCATGGTGAATCCGTATGCTGTGAATCCCGCAGCAGCTGGCGTGAATAGAGATATTCCACTTTACACCACTTACCGTTCACAGTGGAACGGAACCAATACGCATCCGAAGACTTTTTTCCTAACAGGGAACAA
>CANGEF010000034.1 GCA_947452685.1 Flavobacteriales bacterium
GAATGAAGCGAAAGTTGCGCTTGTGCCATTCCGTGCATTTGGATCTTCAGACGATTCAACGTGGTATAGACTTAGTGTTGGAACTGCTTCACGTGACGATGTTTCGCAAGCAATTGCTTCGCTTGAATCTGCACTTTCGAAGTTGTCTTAATTAAATGTGATGGTACCCTTCACCACGAATAATGGTGAAGGCTCTGTACAATTGTTCCACCAAAACTATTCGCACCAAGTCGTGCGGAAAAGTCATGTCTGACAAGCGCGCTTGTTCGTTTGCGCGTTCGTATACTTCGTCCGAAAATCCATGTGCACCGCCAATCACAAGCACCCAAGATTTGGTTCCTGCGAGTTGTTTCTTTTCAATGTGCTTTGCAAAATTCACTGAAGTGAATGACTTTCCCTTTTCATCCAATAAGCAAAGAAAATCTTCCGTCTTAAGCTGCTTCAGAATTAATTCACCCTCTTTATTTTTTTGAATTTCAGGCGTAAGACCTTTCGTTGCGATGTCCTTCAATTCAACATATTCGAACGTGCAGTAATGTGGAAGTCTTTTGGTATAACGCGCTATTCCTTCCTTTACGTAAGGTTCATGCGTATGTCCAATAACAAAGACCTTCACTCTCATTCGCGACGATCTTCTCTGTTTTCTTTTATGTCTTGTTTCTGCAAAGGGTTTGCAGAAAAAGCGCGATATTCTTTTCTCTTCAGGAAGATGTCCGTGGCAGTGAAAATAGCGGCACGCAACGAAGACTCATCAGCTGTTCCCTTTCCAGCTAAATCATAGGCAACGCCATGATCAGGAGAAGTTCTCACGATAGGAAGCCCGGCAGTAAAGTTTACGCCGCTATCAAAAGCCAACGCTTTAAATGGCGCCAATCCTTGATCATGATACATAGCTAACACCGCGTCGAACTGCTTGTAACCACCCGACCCGAAAAATCCATCGGCACCAAACGGTCCGTATACATGAAAACCTTTTTCCGATTGTTCACGCACAACGGGCAGAATAATTTCTTTCTCTTCTGTTCCAATTAAACCGTTATCTCCAGCATGCGGGTTCAATCCAAGAACAGCGATTCGAGGAGTCGCAATTCCGAAATCTCGCTCAAGACTTTCTCGCATAAGCACAAGCTTCTCTACAATTTTTTCTTTCGTAATACTTGCACTTACATCTTTCAACGGTACATGGCCAGTTACAATTCCAATCTTCAGAGCCGGACTGACCAAGAACATAAGAACCTTTTCTGTTCCTGCCATCTTCGCTAAATATTCTGTATGACCCGGAAATTTGAACTCTGCATTTTGAACATTGTCTTTATTAAAAGGCGCTGTTACCAATACATCTATCTTATTCGAAGCTAAATCGCTCGCGGCCATTTCCAAACTTCTGCGAGCCATTTCACCGCCTAATGCTGTTGGCTTTCCCCATTCAATATCTCCTTTGAAGTCTTTCCAGCAATTGACTAAATTCACTTTTTTCGCAACCGCTTCCGAAGCTGTTGCAGCATTTTGGTACGTGAATTCTTCCATTCCACCAATACGCTTCGTCTGCTTAATTATTTCCGCATGCGAATAAATAACAGGAACAATATGTTCAAGCATGCGGGCATCGCTGAATACTTTCAGAACTGTTTCCAGTCCTACTCCGTTCATGTCGCCGCAGCTAATTCCAACTTTAACTTTTTCCATATCAATATGGTTTAGAAACCGAATGATTGTTCGGTTTAGATCGCGTAATTCTTTTTAATGAAATCGTACAACAAACGCACGCCCACGCCTACTCCACCTTTCGTGCGGTAAGCATCAACCTTATTCTGGTAAGCTGGTCCTGCAATGTCAATGTGAATCCAAGGATAGTCCGTAAAATGCTCTAGGAATTTCGCAGCAGAGATTTGTCCAGCAAATGCACCGCCTAAATTTTTCAAATCAGCAACATCGCTCTTCATCTCTTCTCCGTACTCTTTCCACATAGGGAATTGAATGAGTCTTTCCCAAACTTCGAAACCACTGTCCATTAAATTATTTACGACTTTCTGATCGGCTGTAGCCATTACTGCGCTTGCATAGGTTCCAATAGAACGAACCGCAGCACCGGTTAATGTTGCCAAGTCTATGACCAATTCTGGTTTGAATTTCTTGGCGTATACCAAGGCATCTGCTAAGATTAATCTTCCTTCGGCGTCTGTGTTCAATACTTCAACCGTTGTTCCATCGCTAATGGTAATTACGTCTTGCGGACACAAAGCGTTTCCGCCCGGACGGTTATCGGTTGCAGGAACCAAAGCAATGACGTGTACTGGAAGTTTGTTCGTTGCAATCGCATAGATTGCTCCAACTACTGCCGCGCCACCCGCCATATCACATTTCATTTCATCCATGGAACCTGGAGTTGGCTTCAAGCTTAATCCGCCTGTATCGAACACCACACCCTTTCCAACCAAAACAATTGGCTTTTTATTTTTTGCGTTCTTAGGCTTGTACTCCATAATGGTGAACGTTGGCGGATCAATACTGCCCTTATTCACACCAAGAAGTCCACCCATCTTCAGCGCTTCAATTTGCTTCTTGTTTAATATTTGTGTTTTGAATCCGGCCACTTTACCTGCCTTATTCATTTCTTCAGAAAACTGTGTTGCAGTTAAAAACGAAACAGGTTCGTTCACTAACGTGCGAGCCAATTCGGTTCCTTCAACAATACCGTGAAGCTCTGTCCATTCCTCTTCGGTTATTGTAGCGTCGGTTACAAAAATTTTCGAAAGAGTATTTTTCTTGTTTTCTTTTTCTTTGAAATACTTCAAAAATTGGTAATTGCTCAAGGCAGCGCCTTCAGCCAAATACCAAGCTGCTTTCTCGAATGTACTTTGATTTACAATGTGCAGCGATTCAAGATTGGTCTTGTTCACCGCAGCCTGAATCTCTACACCTGTCTTGCGCATAGCCTCTTTCGATTCGGCATTCCAGTTGCCTTCTATGGCCACATAAAAATGCTTCTCGGTTAAAGAGGGCATGAGAACGGTATTGCGATTCACGTTGATTTCACTTTCAAGAAAAGTCAATTGCGCCTTTTCAAGTTTCAATTTCTTAACCTCTTTTTTATTGAAAAGAGTCACAACTACATCTGCGTTCTTAGGCGCTTTGTTACTAATTTTTGCCATGGTTTCGTACTATTAATTCGGAATAAAAAAGAGAGCCTTTTCGGCTCTCTTCTGTTTTTATAATGTTTGCTTTACTTCAACTTCTTCGAAGGCTTCTACTAAGTCTCCTTCTTTGATGTCGTTGAATTTATCTATATTCAATCCGCATTCGTATCCTTTCACCACTTCCTTCACATCGTCTTTGAATCGCTTCAAAGATCCAAGGTGTCCGGTGTAGACAACAATACCGTCGCGAATGACACGCACTCGGCTGTTTCGACTCACCTTACCTTCCAACATGAAGCAACCAGCGATGGTTCCAACTTTGGTAATCTTGAACACTTCACGAATTTCCGCTGTACCCGTAATCTGCTCTTCAATGCGTGCAGACAACATACCTTCCATGGCCTCTTTAATTTCTTCGATAGCCTTGTAGATAATCGAGTATAGCTTGATTTGAATTTCTTCGTTCTCAGCAATCTTACGTGCACTTTGACTTGGACGAACTTGGAAACCAACGATGATTGCATCGGAAGCCGATGCCAACAATACGTCTGATTCCGAGATCTGACCTACACCTTTGTGAATAATGCTTACTTGAATCTTCTCTGTACTCAATTTTTGCAAAGAGTCTACCAACGCTTCTACCGAACCGTCTACGTCTCCTTTTACAATCAAGTTCAATTCTTTGAAATCTCCAAGAGCAATACGACGACCAATTTCTTCAATGGTCAAGTGTTTCTTCGTACGAACACTTTGTTCGCGTTGAAGTTGCTGACGCTTGGTTGCGATTTCACGCGCTTCGCGCTCATCTGCCAATACATTGAAACGATCACCTGCATTTGGTGCACCTTCAAATCCTAAGATTGAAACTGGCGTTGCTGGTCCGGCCTCTGTAACCTTTCCACCACGCTCGTTGAACATAGCGCGCACTCTACCGCTGTATTGTCCGGCAAGAATTGGATCTCCAACACGAAGTGTTCCTGCTTCAACCAAAAGGGTTGCAACGAAACCACGTCCTTTGTCTAATGATGATTCTATGATTGTACCTATTGCGCGTTTCTTCGGATTCGCTTTGAGGTCAAGCATTTCAGCTTCGAGCAATACTTTTTCAAGAAGCTTGTCGATGTTCATTCCTTTTTTAGCTGCAATTTCTTGCGTTTGGAACTTCCCACCCCACTCTTCAACCAAGATATTCATTTGAGAAAGTTGCTCTCTCAAACGATCTGCGTTGGCATCTTGCTTATCCATTTTATTGAATGCAAAAATCATTGGAACACCAGCCGCTTGAGCGTGACTAATGGCCTCTTTTGTTTGAGGCATTACACTATCGTCTGCTGCAATTACAATGATTGCTACGTCCGTTACTTGAGCTCCACGAGCACGCATGGCGGTGAACGCTTCGTGACCAGGAGTATCTAAGAATGTTATTTTCTTTCCATTTGGAAGGGTAACGGTATAGGCACCTATGTGCTGCGTAATTCCACCCGCCTCTCCAGACAAAACATCTGCTTTACGAATGTAATCGAGTAACGATGTTTTACCGTGGTCAACGTGTCCCATTACTGTAATGACAGGCGGTCGAGATTGAAGATCATCTTCGTTGTCTGCCTCTTCCGTAATGGCATCAGTAACTTCAGCTCCAACAAATTCAACTTGATAGCCGAAATCCTCTGCAACGATTGCAATGGTTTCTGCATCTAAACGTTGGTTAATAGATGCGAAAATTCCCAACTGCATGCATGCTGCAATAATCTCGGTAGCGTTGCGTGACATTAAAGTAGCCAACTCGCTTACCGTTACGAACTCGGTTAATTTCAACACCGCATTCTCTTCAAGCATACGCGCAGCTTCTTGTTCACTGCGTCGAGCTACTTGAGAACGCTTGTCTCTTCTGTTCTTTGAAGACTTCGATTTTCCACCCACACCTAGGCGTGCAAGGGTTTCTTTAATCTGATTTTGAATATCTGTTTCAGTAGGTGCTGCCTTTGGTTGTGCAACGTATGGCGTACGCGTAGGCTTGTTAGCATTGCGCTTATCAATTTCTTGCTGACGACCAATATCTACTTTCGAAATGCGTTTGCGTTTGCGCTTCTCTTTGTTTTCAGCTGCTGTAGCCGCAGGTGATTTCTTCTCCGGTGTAGTTGGAAGAACAATTTTACCCATCAACTTCGGACCCGCAAGTTTTTCAACATTTACGCGAATCACTTCTTTCTCTACTACTTCGGGCTTCACAACTTCAGGCTCTGGAGCAGGTTCAGGCTTCACAACAGGTGCTACAACTTTCGGTTCTGCGGCCTTCGGTTTCTTCGGCTCTTCTTTTTTCGGTTCAGGAGCTTTCTTTCCACGCTTCGGCTTTTCCATTGAGGAAAGATCAATCTTTCCTATTACTTTAACCTCGTTGGTACGCTCTTCAGGTTGAGCTTCAACAACAGGAGCAGGAGTCTCAACTGGAGCCTCAACCACTTTAACTTCTTCAACTTTCACTGGCTCTTCCACCTTAGGAGCAACAGGTGCTTCGACAGGTTTAGCCTTTGCCTTTGGTTTTTCAACTTCTACTTCCGGGCGCTTAAACTTTGCCAAATCAATGTCTGACAATTCTTCGCTCTCTCCGTCTTTTCTTTTCTTATTGTCCGAGATGCTCAACGACTCGCGAGATTCGCGCAATTTTGTAGCAGCCGCTTGAACAACCTCTTTCGCTTTTTGGTCCGTTGAAAATTCGGCGCTAAGCATATCGTATACTTCAGCCTCAATTTTCGCCATTGGATTGTTATCCACTGTAACCCCTTTTTTCTTAAGGAATTCAATAATGGTATCCTTACTAACATTCAAGTTAGTGGCGGCCTTACCTAAGCGTTGTGGTCCTTTTGTTTCTGACATAAATCTATTCCCGTTCCTTATAAAATCTATTTAACACATTGAACTGCGTGCGAGCACACCTCGAAAACCGAAACGAATTATTCGAACTCAGATTTCAAAATACTCAACACCTCATCAATGGTTTCCTCTTCTAAATCTGTACGCTTCACTAAATCTTCTTTTGGAATCTCAAGAACTGAACGAGCGGTATCGCAACCAATCGATTTCAATTCATCGATAATCCAGCTGTCGATTTCGTCTGAGAATTCTTCCAAATCCACATCATCGATGTCAACATCTGTTTCGCGGTAAACGTCCAATTCGTATCCACACAATCTTCCTGCAAGACGAATGTTATGTCCGCCCTTTCCAATAGCCAAAGACACTTGATCAGGCTTCAAGAAAACATCTGCCTTTGCATTGTCTTTATCAATGCTAATACTCGAAATTTTCGCAGGAGCCAAAGCACGAGCGATTAACAAGTTTTCGTTCGTTGTGTAGTGAATCACATCGATATTCTCGTTGCGTAATTCACGAACAATTCCGTGAATACGTGAACCTTTCATACCCACGCAAGCACCCACTGGATCAATACGATCGTCGTAGCTTTCCACCGCAACTTTCGCACGCTCACCTGGCTCACGAACAATTTTCTTTATGGTAATCAATCCATCGAATACCTCTGGAACTTCTTGTTCGAATAACTTCTCTAAGAATTCTGGAGCTGTACGAGAAAGAATAATTTGTGGGCTGTTGTTGCGTAAGTCTACGCGATAAACAACCGCACGAATGGTATCTCCCTTTTTGTAAAAGTCAGATGGAATCTGTTGATCCTTCGGCATAATCAACTCGTTGTTCTCGTCGTCGAGAACAAGAATTTCACGCTTCCAAACTTGATAAACCTCGCCAGAGATAATCTCTCCAATGCGCTCTTTATACTTCTGGTAAATATGATCTTTTTCCAATTCTTGAATACGGTTCTTCAACACTTGGCCCATAGCCATAATGTTTCTGCGACCGAAATCTTCGATTTTAATCTCTTCAATTAATTCTTCACCAACTTCAAGATCGTCTACAATCTTGCGAGCCATAGTCACTTCGATCTCAGCTACCTCGTCATCAAGTTCTCCGTCTGGAACAACTTGACGTGTACGCCAAATCTCTAAGTCGCCACGCTCAGCGTTAATAATGATGTCAAAGCCATCTTCAGCGCCCCAGCGCTTAACAATCATAGCTTTGAACATTTCCGCCAAGATGTTTGTGATCGTCTCGCGGTCGATGTTTTTGAATTCTTTAAAGTCTGCAAAAGACTCTATCAGGTTTAGTCCTTTCATAATGACAAGGTTAATTAAAACGTATTACTACTTTGGTTTCTTTTATGTTATCAAATGCAAGGGTGATTGTTTTTTCCACCCATTCTTTTTTCTTTTTTCCGGGAAGCGCCTCTTTTTCTTGGTACTTCAATACAATTCCGCTCTCACTTACTTCAGCTAAATCGCCTTCGTATTTCTCGCCATCTTCTGCCTTCACTTTAACCGATCTTCCAATGTTTTTCATGTACTGTCTGCGTACCAACAAAGGTTTTCCCACTCCGGGTGAAGAAACCTCTAACGAAAAATCTTCTTTCTCACGATCCAAAGACCCTTCAATATGTCGACTTACTTTTTTGCAATCTTCCACATTCAAGCCTGAGTCCTTATCAAGGAGAACCTCAATGGCGTTACCTGGACGAACGGAAATGGAAACGATAAACGCGTCGGACAAAGTTTCCGTTTCGGCTATCTTGGTATTCACCAAATTTTCTATTTCTGCTACTGTTATCATGACTAAAAAAAAGAGGGGTTAAGCCCCCTCTCTCATTGTTCAATTACTTAATTTCAGTTGCAAATATAGGCATTTTTCAACAATAAACCCAAATATCTTGCGCTCAAAGCTTTTTTCTGTTAGTAAGTTGAATTGAGAGAGCCGTTAATGCATTGTTTCTTTGCAAAAAACTCAGAGCATGAATGTATTGATCTTAGGTTCCGGTGGCAGAGAGCACGCTTTCGCGTGGAAAATTTCACAAAGTTCACTTATTCACGACATCTTTATTGCTCCGGGAAATGCCGGTACCGAAGAGTTCGGAACCAACCTACCCATTGACCCTTCAGATTTCAAATCAATCAAGAAGGCTGTTATTGAACACAGCATTAAAATGGTTATCGTGGGTCCGGAAGATCCATTGGTGAAAGGCATTGTTGAGTTTTTTGAAAAAGATAAAGCCCTTGCAGGAGTTTCGGTAATTGGACCAAATTCCATTGCTGCGCAACTAGAAGGAAGCAAAGACTTCGCAAAGCAATTCATGGTGAAGCACGGCATTCCAACCGCGAAATACGCCACGTTTACTCATGAATCATTAAAAGAAGGACAAGCCTACCTCGAAACACTAAAGGCTCCCTATGTGCTCAAAGCTTCCGGATTGGCAGCAGGCAAAGGTGTCGTTATTCTTGACGATTTAACTCAAGCGAAAAAAGAATTGAAGGCGATGCTTTCCGATAAAAAATTCGGAGATGCTTCAAGCACTGTTGTTATTGAAGAGTTTTTAAAAGGAATTGAATGTTCCATCTTCATCATGACAGATGGCAACAATTACAAAGTTCTTCCAGAAGCGAAAGATTACAAACGCATTGGTGAAGGAGACGTGGGGTTGAATACGGGCGGAATGGGCGCTGTTTCTCCGGTTCCATTCTGCACCCCAGAGTTCATAGATAAAATTGAAGCGCAAATTATCATTCCAACCATGAAAGGATTGAAGGCCGACGGTATCGACTACCGCGGTTTCATTTTCTTTGGAATTATTAAAGTTGGAAATGAGCCCTACGTAATCGAATACAATTGCCGCATGGGAGATCCCGAGACTGAAGTGGTTATTCCGAGAATTAAAAGCGACCTGCTGCATTTGTTCGAAGGAATTGCGACTCAAACACTCGGTGAATGTGATATTCACATAGACCAACGCTATTGCACAACGACCATGCTCGTTTCAAAAGGCTATCCGGAATCTTCCGAAAAAGGAAAAGAAATTTCAGCGTTAGAAGATGTTCAGGACAGTATTATTTTTCATGCCGGAACGAAAAAAAGCGGAACCAAGATTGTAACCAACGGGGGCAGAGTCATGACAGCTACCGCTTATGGCGCTTCGCTTCACGAAGCTCTGGCAAAAAGCAACGAAGCAGCTGACACCATTTCCTTCTCTGGAAAGTACTTCAGAAAAGATATTGGAAACGATTTGAAAAAACTAATTAAGGAAAAGTAATCGTGTTGCAGCTTACTGCAATTCCGTTCACATAATCACGAATCATTTCTACCTCTTTTGCAGTCTGACTGCCTGCAAAACCGTTAATCTTTTCATAGCTGATTTTTTCATTGTATTGATTCAACAATACAGTCGAAATGGGCATGTATGAATAATGCCATTTCTCTTCGGAATAACCTGATCTTCCCGAATTCGATTTGTTGTCGTAAGTCTGACAAAAACCAAATCTGGCCGCGTTCTTTTGAAGCCATTCATATTCCAACTTACCCTTTCCACTTGCGAAGTAACTTGGCTCTAAAGAATTAACATCTAAATCGGTTCCCCAATGGTGACGAGAGGTACCGGGCATTGAACTGTATTTCAAAATATCCAAAGCTGTTTCCCTGTCTGACTTGAAATTCGGTCGACGCGCATTCCATTTCTTTTCCCAAATGGCTTTTTGCATGTCGAAATTTCTTGCACCTGAAATGACCTTCAACGTGACACCCTCCTTTTGCGCAGCTGCAGCCATTTCCTCAAATGCCCAATTCACTTCAACCAACAAATAGCACGTTTTAGTCGAGCGGTTCGAAGCTACCAAATTGAAACGAGCGTCTTTCGTGAAATCAATTTTCCCTAAAAGTAAATTCTCATCCACTTCAAAATACCACGGAACTATCTGCGACCTTCCAGGCAAGGAAAAAAGAATTGCGACAATAAATAAGACAATAGCCTTTTTAATCATGTTTCCAAAGTTAACTATTCGAAGATTGGAATTCATAACTTCGCAACATGAATGCATTTGACTTTGACAAATGGCTTGCCGAAGCCTTGAATGAAGATATTGGTCCGGGCGATTTCACAACACTTGCAACTATTCCCAATGATGCAATTGGAAAAGCACAACTCATAGTTAAAGACAACGGCGTTATTGCAGGCATTGCAATTGCTGAAAAAATAATTCACGCCTTTGATTCAACTTTGAAAGTGACCACATTTATTCAGGATGGCGCAACGGTTCAAAAAGGAGACATTGCATTTATTGTTGAAGGGAAAAGTCAGAGTATCACAACCATTGAACGACTTGTGCTAAACGTTATGCAGCGCATGAGTGGCATTGCAACTGAAACGCACAGCCTTACGCAAATGATTGCACATACGAATTGCAAACTTCTCGACACGCGCAAGACCACTCCAAATTTCCGTTACTTCGAAAAAGAAGCCGTTCGTATTGGAGGAGGATACAATCATAGATATGCATTGTACGATATGATTTTGGTGAAAGACAATCACATTGACTTCGCCGGTGGTGTGAAACCAGCACTCAGCAAAATTTCTGAATTCATGAAAGAACGAAATTTAACCATTCAGGTTGAAGTAGAAACACGCAATCTTGAAGAGGTAGATGAAGTCATTGAAACAGGTGTTGCCTTTCGCATTATGCTAGATAATTTCACTCCTGAAAAACTTCGTGAAGCTGTTCTTCATATCAATGGTAGATTAGAGACTGAAGCAAGCGGCGGTATAAACGAAAATACACTTGTCAGCTATGCTGAAACTGGAGTGGATTACATCAGTATGGGAGCTCTTACGCACCACGTAAAAAGTTTCGATTTAAGTTTGAAAGCGATTAAATGAAAAAGAAAAAATTCAAACGATACGCTGCATGGCTTTTTAAAGTTCGACGCTTTCTTGAACGCTATCACCCCTATGGATTCGGCGGATTAAATCTTTGGGAGATTTCGTCCTTTTTAATCCTTGCTTTTTCCGATGTAAGAACAACCATGCGATCTGCGAGTATTTCTTTCAGAATATTTCTAGCTTTTTTTCCAGCCATCATTACGCTCTTTACCTTAATTCCTTTCATTCCCATTGACAACTTCCAAGAAGATGTCTTCAACGGTTTCAAAAACATCTTGCCAGGCGATACGTTTCAGTTTATTGAGGGGACGCTATATGATTTGATCAACAAAAAACAATCAACCTTGTTGTCCATTGGTTTTGTGTTAATGTTCTATTATGCGTCTGCAAGTATGAATGCCATTATGCAAGCCTTTCAAACCAGTCAGCATTTAGAGGTTTCAGCTCACCCATTCATTATTCGCATTGTAAGTTTTATTATGATGCTGGTGCTTGGTATCATGTTTCTACTTACCATTATTCTCAGCGCACTCAGTGAGAGCACTTTTATTGCTATGCACGAAAAAGGCATGATCAGTGACAGGGGAATTATTCCATTTCTCACCTTTGGACAATGGTTCATTTCCATTTCGTTTTTCTATTGCATCATTACCATTTTGTACAATTCAGGAATGAATTTACGCATTCGTAAGAACTGGAAATTCCTGAACACGGGAAGTATTTTCACCACGGTGTTACTCATAGCCACCTCGTATGGTTTTAGTTTCTTCTTGGAAAATTTCGCGCAGTTCAACAAACTTTACGGTTCGTTGGGAACCCTTATGGTTATTCTCATCTGGCTGAATTTAAACATGGTTATTCTCCTCGTTGGATTCGATTTGAATGCCCTTATTCGGAAAAAATTACGCGCTACGCGATTGTCTAAGCACAAGCTCTAATGACTAAGGTTATTGCCATTCATGGCTTCTTGGGAAACAACGAAATGTGGAACGAAATACGGCCATCCACTTCTTCATTTTACACTCCACAATTGGCAGGACACGGCAACAACGATTCACTTCCAACTAACTCAATAGAAGATTTTGCGCAACACATTCTTCAACAAATAGATTTTGAAGAGTCCGATGAGTTCATCTGGATAGGCCATTCCATGGGTGGATACGTTGCTGCTCATTTGGCGAAAATATTTCCAAGTAAAACGAAAGCGCTCGCATTTTTTCATTCAACGGCCGATGCAGATAGCGAACTGAAAAAACAAGACCGACTGCGGGCTATTGAAGCCGCTGAAAAACACAAAGCACTTTACGCTGCTAATCTTATAGACGGACTCTTTCATAACGCAGATGCCCACCGAATTGCCATTAACGAGCAACTCGAAAAGATTGAAGGCATGTCAGCAGAAAGCACCGTGCAAAGCCTGCACGCTATGCGTGAACGCGCGTCTTCCATTTCATTTCTTCAATCAGTAAATTTCCCAATACATTATTTCGCAGGGGCGAAAGACAAAGTGCTCTCATTGGAAAAAATGCAGGCCGAATGGACCCTTCTTCCTTCAGCAAAAATTACCATTGTGCCTGAAATCGGACACATGGGACACCTCGAGAATATTCCTGCAGCGAAAAAATTTATGGAAGAAGTACTTTCCGAGTTTGTTTCGTAAATTCACTACAAACTAACTTCTCAATTTTGCACCATGTGTGGACGTTACGCCGTAGTTTCTAAAATTGAAGAAATTCAAAAAGCCTTTCGCGCTGAAATAGGCAAGGGAGTTGTGTTTAAACCCCAAGCCAATATTGGTGTTGGAAAACAAGGGCTCATTATTACCCAAGAAAACAAATCTGAAATTCGGAATTCAACCTTCGGATTTACACCTGCATGGGCCGATAAGCCGAAGTATGTTTTGAATGCGCGAGCCGAAGGCGATCACAACAAAGACAACTCTTTCTTTTTTTCCGGTTCGAAGGGCATTCTCGAAAAACCGTTCTTCCGAATTCCCATTCGAAGAAAGCGATGCTTAGTCATTGCCGATGCCTTTTACGAAGGCCCTGAACGTGGCGGATTGTCTCATCCGCATTGCGTCTTCCTTTCAACCGGAAGAATGCCGTTTGCATTCGCAGGCGTTTACGATGAATGGCGAAATCCTTCAACGCAAGAAACATTGCACTCCTACGCGATAGTTACAACAGCTGCACCTCCCGGTGTTCTGCAACAAATTGGACATCCTCGTTGTCCGCTTATTCTTTCCAAACAACAAGAAGAATTGTGGCTAGACCCGCATGCTCATCTTGCCGACATCACTTCAATTCTTCAGCCTGTCGTTGATCTTGAACTCAACGCTTATCCGGTAAGCACAGATATAAAAAGCATTCAAGCGGAAGGAAGCGATTTATTGAAACCAACCGGAGACGCGCTGCTTCCAGAAACATCGTTCATTCTTCATCAACATATTGAGTTGTTCGGTATGGGAGAATCCCGCGCGAAAAAAAGAAGAGAAAACGAAGGTCCTACCCTTTTCGATTAACCGTGCTTAACTCACATTCGTATTACAGTTTACGCTACGGAATATTAACCGTAGAAAATGTTATTGAATTCGCTGTACAAAACGAATCGGAAGTTGTTTCACTGACGGAAATAAATTCGACCACAACGCTTCACGATTTTCTTCGCCTTTCGAAAAAAAATAACATCCGACCACTCTGGGGAATTGATTTCCGGAACGGTGCAAAACAGCTGTTCGTAGCCTATGCTCGAAACACTGCCGGAGTAAATGAACTGGCTACATTCCTTTCAGAACATCTTCATCAGAAAAAAGAATTCGGAACGCGCGCACCACAGTGGAAGCATTGCGTAACTATTTATCCGTTTGAAAATTTCAAAAAAAAATCATTCGTGTTGAATGAAGAAGAATACCTCGGTGTGACTTCAGCCGACCTTCCCATCTTCGAACGAAGTGATTGGAAATCGCAACGCGAAAAAGTACTCGCCTTTCAGACTTCAACTTTTCAATCGCAGCGACATTTCAACATGCATCAATTGTTGCGATGCATAGAGAACAATATATTATTGAGTCGGCTTCAGCCTGCAGATCAAGGAAAGCGTAAAGATGTTTTTCTTTCGGAAAAAGAACTTCAATCGGAATTCGAAGGTGCGCCCGATTTACTTGATAAATCAAGGGCTTTCGCACAACAATGGTCTTGGAACGAAGAGGTGAATCACGTTGTTTCTAAAAATCAAAACACATTCACGGGTAGCCTCGAAGAAGATATGAGTCTACTTCGTCAGCTCACACAGGAAGGTCTTGCTTATCGTTACGGCAAGGAACCGAACAATCATTCGGTTATTCAAGAACGCATTCAAAAAGAACTCGAAATTATTGAACAGAAAAATTTCGTTTCATACTTTTTAATAAACTGGGACATTACGCAATTCGCAAGAGATCGCGGATACTATTACGTAGGACGTGGAAGCGGCGCGAACAGCGTCATTGCATACCTGCTTCGCATTACAGATGTCGACCCCATTGAACTGGATTTGTATTTCGAACGGTTCATTAATTTATACCGACAAAACCCTCCGGATTTCGACATTGATTTTTCATGGACAGACCGAGAAGAAATTACGGAATACATTTTCGAACGCTATCAGAATGTGGCGCTCCTTGGCGCTTACAATACGTTTCAATACAAAGCCGTGGTTCGCGAATTGGGAAAAGTCTTCGGACTTCCTGTTGAAGAAATTGAATTATTAAGCAGCGGGAAGTTCAATCCGAATGCGCTCGACAAGAACCAGCAGAACGTTATGCGCTACGCATCGTTCCTACAAGATTTTCCAAATAGCTTAAGCATTCATTCATGTGGAATTCTCATTTCGAATGAACCCATTCACAATTACACCGCAACTTTTCTTCCGCCGAAAGGACACCCGACGGTTATGTTCGACATGGTTGTGGCGGAAGACATTGGGCTTCACAAATTTGATATTCTTTCACAACGCGGATTAGCAAAAATCAAAGAAGCGGTTCAGTTAGTGAAAGAAAGATATCCGCTTCGCGAAATCGATTTGCACCAAGTTGCGCCGCTCAAGCAAGATGAGCGCATCAAAGATTTGCTTCGCAACGCAAAAGCCATTGGATGCTTCTATGTTGAATCTCCCGCTATGCGCATGCTGCTCACGAAACTTCAAGTAGACGATTACTTGGGATTGGTCGCAGCAAGTTCGGTCATTCGTCCGGGGGTGAGTAGCAGCGGCATGATGAAAGAATTCATTCATCGTCATCGCGATCCGAAGGCGCGTGAGCGCGCGCATCCGCAACTGCTCGCGATTATGCCCGAGACCTATGGGGTCATGGTTTATCAGGAAGACGTAATTAAAGTGGGACACTACTTCGGTGGACTCACCTTGGCTGAGGCCGATGTGTTGCGCAGAGGAATGAGCGGCAAGTTTCGTGGAAGAGAAGAATTTGAAAGAACCAAAGAATCGTTTTTCGAAAAAGCAATTTCAAAAGGAAATCACTTTAACGATGTTGCTGAAATTTGGAGACAGGTGGAAAGCTTCGCTGGGTATGCTTTTGCGAAAGGACACAGCGCGAGCTACGCCGTTGAAAGTTATCAGAGCTTGTTTCTGAAGGCCTACTACCCTATTGAATACATGACCGCAACGCTGAATCATTTCGGCGGATTCTACGACACAGAAATTTACGTACTCGAAGCCATGAAGCACGGTGCAAAAATTTCTGCGCCCTGCATTTGGGAAAGCGATGCAACGTGTGTCTTACATGGCAAAGAAATTATTCTTGGCTTCGGTTTGGTAAAAAGTTTAGAAGCAAACACCATTGCGCGCATTCTTAAACTTCGTCAATCAGAGGGAATACGAAGCATTGCACAACTTATGGATCAAGCACATGTGTCTGTTGAACAAATGAGCCTACTCATTCGCATTGGTGCTTGTCGGAAATTCAACAAACCAAAAAAAGATTTGTTGTGGGAAACGCATTTTCATGGCAATCCAGATAAATCGGAGATGGGACCCTCGCTCTTCGAAGAACCCGAAAAGAATTTAACTCTTCCAAAGTTTCAAGACGATTGGTTGGAAAGTGCTTTCGACGAAATGGAGCTCATTGGATTTCCGCTGTGCTCTCCGTTTGAACTAGCCTCTGAAGAACTAACGGTTACCGAAGTAACTGCGCAGCTTCCCTTCCACCTAAACAAAAAAATTTCCGCGGTTGGGTATCTTGTGAATGTGAAGAAGACACGGACGAGTAAAGGAGAACTCATGGGTTTCGGAACCTTCTTAGATAAAGAACTTCAGTTCTTCGACACGGTTCATTTTCC
>CANGEF010000035.1 GCA_947452685.1 Flavobacteriales bacterium
CCAATTCCAACTCCTCCGCTTAAGTGGACGTTCTTTCCGATCTGCGCGCATGACCCCACAGTTGCCCAGGTATCGACCATGGTTCCTGCGCCTACATAAGCGCCTATGTTCACATACGAAGGCATCATGATAACGCCTGCTTCCAAATGCGCACCGTAGCGGGCTACAGCGTGAGGAACGACGCGAACACCTTGTGCTGCGTAGTCTCTTTTCAATTCCATTTTATCGTGAAATTCAAACGGCCCCACCTCAATGGTTTTCATTTCTTGAATTGGGAAATACAGGATCACAGCCTTCTTCACCCAATCGTTTACTTGCCAATTGCCATTTTCCAAAGGTTGTGCGACTCTCAACTTCCCTTTGTCTAACGCTTCAATGATCTCGCGAATGGCAGCGCGTGTGTTTTCATTCTTCAACAATTCCCTATTCTCCCACACTAATTCAATGGTCTCTTTGTGATGGATCATGCTTTTACTATAATTTCGTCAAAAATAAGCGAAAACATGTCAAAGGCCTTGGGAATAGATTACGGTGAAAAAAGAACAGGGCTTGCCATTACAGACAGCTTACGCATTGTGGCTTCTCCATTGGAAACCGTTCCAACCGACAAGCTCAAAGCGCACTTGATTCAACTTGTTCCGAAAGAAAAAATAACCACGTTGGTTTTGGGAGAAGCGCGTCATGCCGATGATACAGAAGCACCCATTACGATTAAGCAAAAAGAATTCGCAGATTGGTTGATGAAGCAATTTCCCTTGATTGAATTGGTTCGCATTGACGAAAGGAACACCAGCCAACTGGCTGCAGAAGCGCTCTACCAAGGGGGCATGCGCAAAAGCCAACGCCAGAAAAAAGAAAATTTAGATAAAGTAAGCGCAGCGATTATCCTGCAATTGTACTTGAATGCTTGAACGGATCAATCTGCATGAGCAATTCTTTCATTTCCTTCCACCCGAAAATTTCCGCTGCGTAGAGAAGTGAGAATACCCGTTCTTGCGGAATTTGATTTGGATGCACAAAGGCAAAGAATTTTTCTAGCTGATTGAACTTCACTTCTTCCTTGCTCTTGATGGCCTTCTTCATTTTTTGTTCAATGTTGTTCCATTGATCGAGTTGTCTCTTTTCTTCCGCGCTGAGCCAACCAACCAATGATGCGTCTATTTCTGAAATGTATTTTTTTAAATTTTCGAAACTTGTACGTGTTTGTCCTATTTCATTTTCGAAGGTTTTCACATTCATGGAACCCAACATTTTTTTCTGTGCGTCGTGCAATTTTTCTTGCATCAATTCCGAAATATTCAATTCATTTTTCGAAACAAACTCAAGATCTCTTTTCCGAACGAGGGTTATTGAAATGCGATGAACCAACAGCGGCATTTGAAGCTTTGCAGCATCAAATGCATTCTTCAACTGAAGCCAATACCCCAATTCGGAAGGGCCTCCGATATAGGCAATGTTCGGAAGAATGGTTTCTTGGTAAAGCGGACGCAGCAAGACATTCGGACTCAATTCACTTCGAATTTCCATGAGTTCTTCTGAAGTAAATTGTTGCGAGGCATCACTCGTTTGAAAAACTTCGTTGTTCAAATCGAGACGCTTTCTTGTGACGTGAACAGACTCGTTCTTCAACCAAAATAAATTAAAATTTCTGGGTTGAATATTCGGGTTGAATCCGGAATTCTCGATTTCCAAATTGGTTTTCGACACTTCAGAAAAAACGAATTTTTCTTGAATCTCCTTTTCAAAAAGACCACTAGCCAATGCTTTCAGTGCGCTATCATTTCCGTCTACACATACAACACCAAATTCACCGAGTAACTCATTCACCCAATAGCGCGTAGCTTCAGCAAAGTTCTTTTTCGAATAGGCTTGAATGAATAATTCACTCAATCCTATTTCATTGAATTTTCCTTCTGCTCGTTTTTCATTCAACCAAGAAAGAAAATCTTCGGTTGGAAGTTCACCTGCGACACCTTCGAATTCCGTTGCGAGTTCAATCTTTTCGTTTCCCCAATGAAAGTGACGAATTTCTTCAATGTCGTGATCTTCGGTGGCCATCCAGTAGACCGGAACAAAATGAAATTCACTTTGAGAGGCATTCAACTCTTGGGTAATTCGAATGGAAGTAAAGAGTTTGTAGATTAAATACAATGGACCTCCAGCAGCACAAATCTGATGTCCGGTTACAACCGTAAACGAATTTTCTAATTGAAGGGAACGCAAGTTCTCGTTGACTTTTTCCGACAACTGAAAACCTTGATATTGCTGATTCAACTGAGCCACCAACACTTCGCGGCTTTCCTTTGAAAAGGACCTTTTACGTGCGAATGAAATGCAATTTTCTTTTGAAAAGAAATCGGAGACCAACGCGCGCGCTTGCTCTGAATTATTTAAAACGTCTTGAACGAGTGGAGAAACTTTAAGCGGAACTTCTTGAATGACCTTCATGGCGCGAAAGTACTGCGACTAGCGCATAAGTGTAACATATCCAGACTGCGTTCCGTCTTCTCCTGTTCTGGGAATGCGGTATTTCACTACGTAATAGTAGGTGCCTTCTGGACACGTACTCTTACCATTTGTCCCGTCCCACATAGGGTTCGCAGTGTTTTTCGCTTGAAAGACAGGCTCTCCCCAGCGTGAAAAAACTTCAACGCTTACAATGGTTGAGTTCTCTCCAATAGGCATAAACACATCGTTTTGACCATCGCCATTCGGTGTGAAGGAATTGGGAACAAAAACAAAATTAATCTTAGCTGGGGCCGGTCCTCTTTCTGTTAAATTTTCATCGGGAACTTTATCTCCGTCTATTTCAATGCATGAAAAATTATCTACGAAGTAATAACCTAGTTCAGGGTTGCCCTCGCTTTCGATAACAATATTTCGATCTGAATCCGAACCAAAAACGCCGAATGTAAAAAATTTCTCATCGTCAATTAAGGGTACATATTCAAAACTAATTTCCTTCCAAGTTTCAGAATAAAAGACGGTATCTATTGAAAACTGCGGCGCGAAATAAAGTGGCTCCTGACTGGTTTGAACGGGGGCGAACGCCGACAAATAAATTCCAATGTGATCTACGGCAAGACCTGCAATGCTTGTTGAAGTAGATTTTCCATTCGCTATGTAAAAAGAAAACTTGTACTTTTTTCCGCGAACTAAGGGTGTGCTCAACTGGCATTGAAGGTAGGTTCGTTTATTGGTGTTGCTTCTTCCACAAAGGGCTATGCCCATCATGGCGTTTCCATTTTTAGCATTGAGCAAACCAAACGGAGTTTCAGGAAGATCGCAAGCCGCGCTGGCTCCTACATGGTAATAATCTGGACCTGTTATCTCGCTTCCTGCATTGTTCCAACCGACTGCTTTATTCCATTCACCCAACAACTGAGGCATTGCGATGTGCTGCTCGAAACTCGGATTTGGAAATTGAGCAGAGGCCACAGATACCCAGGCTACGAATACAAAAACGAAATAATTGCGCATAGCACGAATATAAGACTTTCAAACGAACTTATTTCCCTTTACCCATGAGAATTCTCATGCCCAAAAACACATTGCTGCTCTTTGAAAAATAGTTCAGTCCGGTTTGAGAGACTACGTTAACCGGCGGGAAGTTCCAGTTGGCTTGCACAAAAGCATTCAAGCGTTTTGTAATCATGAACTCGGAACCTATGCCAACCATGACTCCCATTCGATTCCATTGCTGATTTAACACCGCGCGGTATTCATAATTTCCAGAAGCGTTTAAAAACAGCAACTGATTTGAAAGAGCAGACGAGCTGTTCAATTTGTAGGATCTATAAACTGGAGAAATTTCTCCGAACGCTCTCCATTTCGATTTAACTGAAAAGTCGTTTACGTAAAACCGAAATTTAATTGGAATTTGAATGGTCTCGATTTGAAAGTTATTTGAAAACACAGCTAAACGCGCAGTATCTAACTCAACCACGTCGGGCTGAACCTCTGTTTCGTAAACTTGGAAAATCTGATTGTTTGAAGCATAAAATATATTGGACTCACTAAAATTATTCACCACTGCCGTTGCTTCACTAACGTTTCCTTTTGAATCTTGAAAACCTATTCCAATTTCAATGTTTTTGTGAACCCGCATGTATCCGCCAAAAGCCAAGCTTGAATGGTAATAGGTGTTTTGCTTTATTCCTGCAAATTCAGTTACACTGAATAGATCACTGTTCGAATTGTTGGAAATAACGAAACTCGACATTTGCATTCCAAATCCTCCGTCTATTCCCCAGATTAATTTTCTTTTCTTTTCCTTAAAATCGTTCATTCGAGATTGACTGACCGAGTCTGTTAGTGGAATGTCTTGCTCTTCCAAATAAATAACTTCTCCGTCTATGATGAGCGTGTCTGAAACCACAAAAGCCCAAGACGTTTGGGCGAAAACAAAAAATAAAATGAGTAAATTAAAATTCCGCATGACCACGCGAATGTAAGGAATCACTTCCCAGTTAGTCTTGTCAATTTTAGGGTTCTACCCTTCGCTTTAACAACTTCAGACTTCGGTTTGGGAACTTGAATCTCTTCAGGCATCTTTTGAATCTCAGTGCTTTCGGCAACTTCTGCAACTGGAGGAACATCAACAGTGACCTGAGGCGGAACCTCGCTGTACTCATGAAGTGCTTCCATGTCAGCTGGAATTACTTGAACCGTTGAAAGACCTTTCTCTACAGCAGGCTTTGCAGAAGGAGTTGTAGAATTGCTTGGGGCATCGTTCTGAACATTCTTCACTTCAGGGGCAGGCTGAATAGAAACTTCAGTATTTCCTTGAGGGGCATTCACTTGCGCCACATCTACTTTACTCGTTCTCATTGAAAGCATCCAAGCGATAGCTCCTATGCCCAAGAACCCCACAACATAGACATTCAAGGTGTACCATGAAAAAGTCCAAAAGGATTTTTTCTTCGCCATGGCCTTTTGAATGCGCTCCTCCATTCCTGCTGGAGCCTGTGGAGCGAAATTCTTTAAGTCGTTTGCGACTTTATTCATTAATTCTTCCATAATCTTATTCTACTACAGGTATTTTTCTTGCACTCATTTCAAGCAGTGCCTTTTGTAAATGTCCTTTTGCACGAGAGAATTGCGACTTCGATGTGTTGACATCTATTTGCAGCATCTCTGCAATTTCTTTGTGTTTGAATCCTTCCACTGCATACAAGTTGAACACCGTGCGGTATCCGTCTGGCAGTGCTTGTACACAGCTCAAGAGTTCTTCCATGGTGTAGTCAACGTCGTGGTGCTCGACTAAGCTTGATGCGTATTCAGAGCGGTCGTCTATTTCATCTTGAAAGCGGCCTTTCAAACTCTTTCTGTAACTGGTGATTGCCGCGTTCACAGCAATTCTTCTTACCCAACCTTCAAAACTTCCGGCCGATTGGTAGTCTTTCAAATGGTTGTAAATCTTAACAAAGACCTCTTGCATGGTGTCTTCCGCCTCCATTTTGTTTTTGGCGTAACGCAAGCAGATGCCAAAAACCAAGGTAGAATATTTCTTATACAGCAAGTGTTGCGCGCTTTTATCGCCACTAACACATGATTGTATGAGTTTATTTTCTTCCATTTATATTACAAAGACAAGCACCCCTTCAAAAGGGTTGCACGTTGAAAGTTAAAAGAAATTATTGATACTTGTAAACTCCTTCCCCTTTGTTTTTAGAAAGCATTCGATAATCGAGGAAATAGATCATTCGAACCGAAACAGAATTGCTAAAAGGCAATTGAGTTGTTTGGCTGAAATCTGTGAGAAGGCTAGCTTCCACGTGATTGTCTTCATGAATAATGGCGTATTTCCAGGCGAAGATCATTTCACTGCCTGGACGGAATATCCAGCGATAAAACAAATCAATGGTTAATGAGTTGAAATTCCGGTTGGCCAAAGAGTAATCGTTGGCGTCTGAGTTGTAACCGTTGTAGGTGGTAGAGCCCAATGAACCGTCGCTATTCAAACCATAAAACTCGTGATAGCGCGAGTATCCCCAATAATGACGGAACCTCACGTTCATGCTGTTCACCGGATTGAAGGCAAAAGCAATAGTTAGCACATTGGTGTGTGAAATCGCGTCGCGCTTACCAAAAACAGGATCGCTGCCATTGAATGTAGCGAAGCCTAAATCGTTGAAGTGCTGCTGTCTGCTGTACACGTAGGTGAACATCCATTTGTCGTTCAAACGAAATCGCGGAGCAATGCGCCAATTGAAAACATATCGACCGTTATTCTCATAAACGCCGTAACCTGTTCCGGCGTCAATGGCCAATCGCTTTCTGTAATCGGAACTGAGGTAAATTCCTCCACGGAAATATTTATACGTTTGAAATTTCATTCCAGCTACACGCGGTTCGAAGAAATCGTAACCGCGCGTGGGCTTCGAATCGTAGTTCAAGCTTATGTATAGAAATTTCTTTGTGATAGCCGTGAATTCTCCTTCCACATAATTCGAAGTGAATGTTCTTGGAAAGTAAAGATTCGAGCGCGAATAGGTAAAATTGGTCCACGCCTTATTCAACTTCCAAAAAGGCTTGTAAATGGAATACCCGACTGTACCTGAATTTACTTGCTCATTGTTCGCCTGAAGAAAACCCAAGTCATTCGGGTCGTAGGTGTTGCTCTCTGTGTAATGATTTACCGAAAAAGTGAAGTTTCCGCTCACCTTGGAAAGGTCTATACTGTAGCGATGTCCCAATTTATTTTCCGGTGTGTTTCCAAAAAAATCTAAACCCATCTTCGCACTCAATGCTCCCGAAGCCGAGAGTGCAAACGAGTTTGCCTTATTCATGAGACGCGTTTGAAGCGCAGTGACGTTCGCATCGTAGCTGCTTCCCTTTCGAATAACACTTGTGTTGGTTAAAGAAATCTGTGATTTGTTCGGAAGATTTTGATCCACCACCAGCACGTTGTAATTGGTAAGCGGATTGGTAATAATTTTTCGAGTGGTATGTGCTTGTGTGTTTTCAACTTCGGCAAATGTTTCTTTGGTAACAGCATTGAAAAACGCCACCGCCAAACCCTTGCTGTTTCTTCCTGAAATCTTCGTGGCGTTTAATAACTGCGTCTGCATGGGATTGCTTAGAATTCGCTCGTTCGAATCTAACTTCGCGCTCACATCGTAGGCGTTCAGCGGCGTTCCTCCTACTCTGCGCGAATAAAAAACTCCACCTCGTGAAAACAACTCGAGGCCTTCATTGAAAAACTGGCGGTTGTCTTGGAATTGAATTTCGTAAGGCGTCAGATTTAATATCAGCTGATCACTTATGGTTTGTCCAAAATCCGGAATGAGCGTCGCGTCTAATGTGTAGGCCTCATTTAACCCTATTTTTAAATCCATACCGCCGTTGTAGGCGAACTGATTTGCTCCGTTTTGTTCTTTTTTACTATACGTGGAAACATAGGGGTAGAAAAAGACGCGTTTCGGAGGAACAATACCTGAGATACCTTTCAAATGTCCCATCTGTGCTAAGAAGCCTGCTCCAGCCGGATTTACATAACTCCAGTTCGCTTGAATTCGTGTTCTTCGAATTTCCCTTACGAAATTCACATGCCAATGCTGTTCTGGCAAATTCGGAAAACGCAAAGCCGCATAGGGAATCTTGAATTCCGCTATCCATCCGTCGCTCACAATTTTTGTCTTGCAATCCCAGACCGCATTCCAGGAAGCGTCCTCTCCGTTTGCCGATTGCCTTGCGTCGTATTGCTCTCCACGCGGCGAAACCGCGAACATATATCCGGTTACACCGTCCTTGTAGCAATTCAAGGCTACTCCCACATAATCTGAATTTCCATCACCGTCTCTTCCAGATAATTGTTGAAGAATACTATCTGGAGAAGGATCGAAGGCATAAATTCCAACATACAAAGCCTCATGCGTGTAGAGCACGCGAACTTCTGTGTTGTACGGCTGAAGCCTACCTGGGAAAGGCTGAATGCCCCAAAACTGATCGGTTACAGGGGCTTTGGACCACTCTTCTTCGTTCAACAAACCGTCAAGTACAGGCGCCTTTTCCGCTCTAACGGCGTATGTCGTTCGGTTTGCCAATTGGCCTATAGCCAAAAATGCAAAGTGAAAAACAACAAGTAGCGCAATAGATTTCTTCATTCGACGGCGAAATTACAATGGAGAACAAATTGAAAAAAATAATGTTTGCTCTTCACGTATCGAATTAACTTCGCACTCGAAATTTCAACATGAAAAAAGGTCTCTTCATAATACTCTTCTTTGTTTTCATTGGAACGAACGCATTCGCCCAAAACTATGCGGTGAGCGGTGGCGTGCGCGACCATGCAACCGGCGAGAGTGTTATTGGAGCCACCGTTGTTATCAAAAGCAAGAACAGCGGCGCTGTTACCAACAGTTTCGGGTTTTATTCCATTTCCCTTCCCGCAGGAAATTACGAAATGGAACTTCGTTGTGTCGGCTATGAAACCCTCACAGCTTCCATTAAATTGAATGCGAATGTTCACAAAGACTTTGAATTAAATCCTATTTCATTTACGGGTGGACCTGTTATTATTGAAGGCACTCGGAAAGACAATGTGGGCAGCACCGACATGGGGAAAATTGAAATTGGAATTGATCAGATAAAAAAAATACCTGTCATTTTTGGTGAAGTAGATATTTTAAAAACCATTACGTTGCTTCCCGGTGTTCAGAGCAGCGGAGAAGGAAATGCCGGGTTTTATGTTCGTGGAGGTGGTGTGGATCAGAACTTAATTCTTCTAGACAATTCAACCGTTTACAACGCTTCGCACCTCTTCGGTTTTTTCAGCGTATTCAATGCAGATGCCGTGAAGAACATTGAGATTACCAAAGGTGGTGGACCGGCTTCGTACGGAGGAAGACTTTCTTCTGTGCTCGATATAAATTTAAAGGAAGGAAACAGCAAGTCTTACCACGGCGCGGGGGGCATAGGAACCATTGCAAGTCGATTTACCGTTGAAGGACCAATCAAAAAAGACACCTCGTCATTTATTATTTCAGGAAGAAGAACTTACATTGATGTGCTTGCGAAACCCTTCATGAAACCCAATGGTGGATTCAGCGGCTCTGGCTATTACTTCTATGACTTAAATGCGAAATTCAATTACAGACTTTCCAGTCGCGATCAACTTTTCGTGAGTATGTATACCGGAAAAGATGTGTTTACCTTCAACAGTTCCAAAGGCGGATTTTCTACACGCATACCTTGGGGAAACACAACGGGAACAGTTCGTTGGGCACACCAATCAGGTGCAAAGCTTTTCATGAATGCCATTCTTACCTATACCGATTATAAATTTCAATTTCAAGGAAAACAAGACGCGTTTAGTTTCGGCTTAGCCAGTGGCATTCGAGATTACGGAACGAAGATTCAATGGAGTTACTTTCCAAACCCTGTTCACCGAATGAAATGGGGAGCAGACTACACCTTTCACAGATTCACTCCAAACAATACGTATGCCTCAAGCGGAGATGTTAATTTCGATTTAGGAGAACAAGTGAAATTGTATTCGCATGAGACCGCTGCTTATTTTCAAGATGATTTCGATTTGAATGAAAAGTGGAGAATCAATGCCGGTGTGCGCATACCTTATTTCATGCATGTTGGTCCGTTTACCCGATACACCTACCCCGCTTCGAGTTCAGCTGTTGGAGGTTCCACCACACCCATTACCACTGTTTATGCGAAGAATGAAAAGGTAGCGGCTTACGCAGGATTTGAACCCCGATTCAATGCGCGTTACGCCATAAACAAACAGTCGAGTTTCAAGTTCTCACTCTCACGTAATCTTCAATTCATAACGCTCACAAGTCTTTCACCGTCTTCTCTTCCAACAGACGTTTGGCTTCCAAGCACAGATAGACTTAAGCCACAAGTTGCTTCACAAATCAGCGCGGGTTACTTTAGAAATTTCTTCGACGATACCTGGGAATCTAGCGTGGAGTTGTATTACAAAGACATGCGCCATCAGAGCGATTACAAGGAAGGATCAAGCCCCGATCAAACGGTTGGCGACAACATAGATAATCTTTTGGTGTTTGGAAGAGGATACAGCTATGGCGCAGAATTTTTCATTAAAAAAAGAATGGGCGATTTCTCTGGTTGGATAGGTTACACTTGGGCGAAGACCATGCGTGTGTTTGAAGAAGTAAACAACGGAAAAGCATACCCGACTCGTTGGGACAGAAGACATGACCTGAACGTTGTGCTCATGTACACCTTGTCTCCTCGTGTTGACCTCGGATTTGTATTTGTATACGCAACAGGAAATGCAATTACACTGCCCGTCTCGCGCTATTTCTTTGAAGGAAATTTGGTTCAGGTTTACGGTGATCGAAACAGCTTCAGAATGGCGCCTTATCATCGCGCAGACTTCTCCTTGAACATTAAGAGTAAACCAACACGTGCGCGTTTCGACGCCGCATTAAATCAGGTGGTAGAAGAACCAAGAAAATTCAAAAGCAGCTGGAACTTTTCCGTTTACAATTTGTACAATCGCATGAATCCGTATTTTATTTATTTCGCCACGAACTCCACCCCTTCCGGCGGATTCCAAATTCAAGCGAAGCAAGTCAGTCTATTTCCTATACTACCAAGCATAACTTGGAACTTTGAATTCTAATTTTGAAAGCACTCCTTAAACTCAATTATCTTTTCTGGAAATACCGTGGACGTTTCCTTCTCGGAACATTGTTCATTGTGCTTTCCACCGCCTTCAATGTGTACGCGCCAATTGTGGTGGGCGAAGGTGTAGACTTCTTGGCTGAAGCTCTAAGCGCAGCGCAAGGAAAAGTTCAGACCATTCATTACCCAGAAACCTTAGCCCTTTTTAGAAGTTGGTTCGGATTGTCTAACGACATTCCTGAAGTTCGAAACACCAGCGTATTTACAGATTGGGTTATCTACATTTCTGTTCTTATTGCAGGCTTGTATTTATTCTTCTATTTAATAAAAGGCTTGTTTCTTTTCTTCCAAAGACAAACACTCATTGTGATGTCGAGATGGATGGAATTCGACATTAAAAATTCCATTTACGCGCATTATCAGAAACTTGATGTTTCGTTTTACAAAGTGAATCGCACGGGAGATTTAATGAATCGAATTAGCGAAGATGTTGGACGTGTTCGCATGTATCTGGGTCCTGCAGTTATGTACACGTTGAACTTGATTGTGTTGTTCGCCATGTGCATTGGAATCATGTATAAAATTTCACCGAAGCTTACGTTGTATACACTGCTTCCTTTGCCCTTCATGATGATTGGAATTTTTCTGGTCAGCCGAAGAATAAACAAAAAAACAGAACGTGTTCAGCGTCAGCAAAGCGAACTTTCAACCACTGTGCAAGAAAGCATGAGCGGCATTCGTGTCTTGAAAGGATTCGGATTGGAAAACCACTTTGTGAAACACTTCTTCCAACAAAGTCAGTCGTACAAAAAGTTGCAAATGCACTTGGTAAAAACAGACGCGTTATTCATGCCTGTTATTGGCATGCTCGTGGGTCTTTCAACGTTGCTTACACTTTACGTTGGTGCGCGGGAAGTGGCTGCAGGTGCGATTACTTACGGCGTTATTGTTCAGTTTATATTTTATGTAAATCTTCTTACTTGGCCTTTTGCCAGCGTGGGCTGGGTAACCAGTTTGGTGTTGAAAGGCGAAGCAAGCATGACCCGCATTCTAGCCTTTTTGAATCAGAACTCAGCTATTCCAAGTGGAGATGAAGTGGTGACTCATTTCGAGGAACTTCAATTTAAGAATGTTTCTTTCACGTATCCCGAAACACAAATAGTGGCGCTTTCGAATTTAAACCTGAGCATTCACAAAGGAGAGACCGTTGCATTTATTGGTCACACCGGCTCGGGAAAATCTTCCATTGTTCAATTGCTTATGAAGGCATACATGCCGTCTAATGGATCAATAACGGTGAACGACATAGAAGTAGCGAACCTTGAAACCAATGCGTACAGAAGCCTCATGGGTATTGTGCCGCAAGATGTATTTCTTTTTTCAGATACCATTGAGAATAACATTCGCTTCGGAAATGCAAACGCTACTTTCGATGAAATTACGCAGGCTGCACAAATAGCAGATTTGCATGAAAACATTCTTGGGTTCGAAGAAAAATACGAAACACTTTTGGGTGAGCGCGGCATTAATTTAAGTGGCGGACAAAAGCAACGACTTTCCATTGCACGTGCCATTATTTCAAATCCAGAAATATTACTTCTAGACGATTGCCTTTCAGCAGTAGACACGCAGACCGATGAAAAGATTATGCGCGGATTGAAACAACTTCGTCAAGGAAAAACGAACATTATTATCTCTCACCGCATTAGCAGTGTGCACCATGCCGACAAGATTTTTGTGCTTCAGCAAGGACAACTTGCCGAGACAGGAACGCACGAAGAGTTAATTGCGAAAAAAGGTCTCTATTTCGAATTGTCTGAACTTCAAAAGATAAACGAGAACTAAATAGCTCCTCAAGTGTTTAATGGTCATGAACGTATTAATCACAGGGGGAACAGGTTTTATTGGAAAGCAACTTATTCAACTCTTGTTGAAGCAAGGCCACGCCGTTACAAATCTTACTACACAGAAAACGCAAGAGGGCGTTGTTTCTAATTTGCTTCAGCATATTTACTGGAACCCCACTTCGAAGGAAATAAACAAAGAATTACTTCCTGAAATTCAAGCTGTCATTCACCTAGCAGGTTTCAGTGTGGCCAACAAGTGGACCGCGCAGAACAAAGCGCTTATGGTTTCAAGCCGAATTTCCTCAACTGAATTCTTGTGCGAGATAATCAATGAAATGAACGTTGCTCCGGCAGTTTTGGTAGGAGCCAGCGCCTCTGGATTTTATAAGAACTCAGATGAGGTGCAAGATGAAACAGCTTTAAAAGGAACTGGATTCCTCTCAGACTTAACTGATCAATGGGAAAAGGCAAGTACTTCACTTCACCCTTCCATAAAAAATATACATTTACGCATTGGCGTTGTATTAAGCGCGAATGACGGTGCGCTCAAAAAACTCACGCCCATTTTCAAAGCAGGAATTGGTTCAGCTGTTGGAGACGGAAATCAATACATGAGTTGGGTGCATGAAAGCGATTTGGTGGAATTGTTTAGCTACTGTATTTCGCACAACATTCCATCTGGCGCATACAATGCTACTTCTGGCGGACCAGTAACAAATACTGAATTTTCAAAAACATTAGCGCACGTTTTGAAGCGACCCTTTTTCCTTCCTAAAACACCCGCATTTTTTCTTAGACTAATCTTTGGTGAAATGGCACAATTGGTTCTCGTAAGTCAGAGACTTTCAAACAAAAAGATTACCTCGGCTGGATTTCAATTTCAATTCAACACCATTCAAGAAGCACTCACGGATATTTATGGAAAAGCAAAAAATTAACATCCATTGGTTTCGCAGAGACTTGCGGTTGAACGACAACCACGCCCTTCACGCAGCACTTTCTGCTGGGCTGCCTGTTCTTCCTATTTTCATTTTCGACACAACCATTCTTCAGCATCTTCCAAAGAAAGACCCTCGCGTTGAATTCATTCACGCCAGTCTTTCTTCCATGCAAGAAAAATTAATTTCGTTCGGAAGTAGCTTGAACGTTTATCATGGAAATCCGGAAGAAATTTTCGAGGAAATAGTTGAGCAGTTCGACGTCCAATGTTTGTTCGCGAACCGCGATTACGAGCCCAGTGCTCGAAGAAGAGACAAACACATTTATGAATTTCTGAAGGAAAAGGGAATTCAATTCATAGGTAAAAAAGACCAAGTGATTTTCGAAGCGAGCGAAGTCGTAAAAGACGACGGGCTGCCTTATACGGTTTACACCCCTTATAGCAAAAAGTGGAAATCTAGATTAAGCAATCATCCGATTACCTTCTTTCCTTCCGAAGATCTCACTTCCCATTTTCTTCAAACCAAACCGTTCGATTTTCCTTCACTGAAAAGCATCGGGTTTGAAAAATCAGGAATTAGCTTTCCTTCAACAATTCTGAATACGGAGGCCATTCAGAATTATCATCTTCATCGTGACTTCCCTGCTATTGCCGGAACTACGCGTATGAGTTTGCATTTGCGTTTTGGAACGGTAAGCACACGAGACTTGACGAACTATGCGTTAACGTCGAATGAAAAATGGTTGAACGAATTAATTTGGCGCGAGTTCTACCAAATGATCTTGTATCATTTTCCAGACACCGTTGACAAAGCTTTCAAGCCCGCTTACGACTTCATTGAGTGGAACAATAACGAAGAAGAATTTCAATTGTGGTGTGAAGGAAAAACAGGATATCCGTTGGTAGACGCCGGCATGCGTGAATTGAATGCAACCGGATTCATGCACAACCGTGTTCGCATGGTGGTTGCGAGTTTTCTGACAAAGCATTTACTCATTGACTGGCGTTGGGGCGAAAGATATTTCGCAGAAAAACTACTCGACTTCGACTTAGCGAGTAACGTCGGGGGGTGGCAATGGGCGGCTGGAAGCGGATGCGACGCAGCGCCCTATTTCAGAATATTCAATCCAACTTCTCAGATGGAAAAGTTCGACAAACAAAATGAATACATCAAGAAATGGGTGCCCGAATTCAACACTTCGAAATACCCTTTGCCCGTTGTTGAACACACCTTCGCACGAAACAGGTGCCTTGAAAAATACAAGGAAGCCTTGCTTAAAAAGTAAAGTCTTTACCTTTACTTCATGGAATTGTTTAAAGGACTAAAAGTTGTTGATTGTTCTTCCGTTTTAGCGGGACCACAAGTGGGAACCTTTTTTGCTGAACTTGGCGCCCACGTTCTAAAATTCGAAAACGAAAAAACGAACGGCGATGTTACTCGAACATGGCACACTCCTGCTGAGTCGAAAGAAAAAATAAGCTCTTACTATTCCTCTATCAATTTCAACAAAGAGGTTCATTTCATAGATTTAACGAACGAAAGCCACATAGCGCGAATTCACAAAGAGCTTGAGACGGCTGACATTCTGATTACGAATTTCAAAGGCAGCGACGCGAAAAAATTTCAGTTGAACGCTGACTTCCTTTCGCGAAAATTTCCACATCTCATACAGGGTGTTATTCGAGGATTCGAATTTGAAGCCAATCGCCTAGCCTATGATGTGGTGCTGCAAGCGGAAACAGGCTTCATGTTCATGAATGGAAATGCTGAAGATGGACCAACCAAGATGCCCGTTGCGCTAATAGATATCATTGCGGCTCATCAAATGAAAGAAGGAATTCTTTGCGCGCTCATTCAAAAATCAAAAACAGGAAAAGGGTCTTGTGTTGAAGTCTCGCTTGAAAAAGCTGCGCTCGCTTCTTTGGCCAATCAAGCCAGTTATTTTCTAATGACCGGAAATATTCCTCAACGCATGGGATCTCTGCATCCGAATATTGCGCCTTATGGTGAACTGTTTCAAACGCAAGATGAAAAATGGTTGGTGCTAGCGGTAGGAAGTGATGAACAGTTCAGAAAACTTTGTGTCGTTTTGAATATTCCAGACACAACGAACGACCCAAGATTTTTTTCCAATACGGAACGCGTAAAAAACAGAACGGCTCTCCAAGAAATTCTTCAGCATGAATTTCAAAAAATAGAATGCAACGCATTTGAAAAAAGTGCGCAAGCAAGCGGAGTTCCCTATGGGCGTGTGCGCAACATGAAAGAAGTGTTCGAGCGTGAAGCCGCTTCAACAAGCGTATTAAAAGAAGTTATTGAGGGAAACGAAACACAGCGCATGGCCAGTGTTGCATTTCACCTTCGGGAAAACCATTAGAAAAAGATAGTGCCCAATTCTTCCAAAGACTGGCCTTC
>CANGEF010000036.1 GCA_947452685.1 Flavobacteriales bacterium
AATAATTCAGGTTCTAAACGGTGTTTGAAAAGCGGAGTGAAGTCGGTTACGTTCGGTTCAAGAACCAAAATAGGAAGTGAAATTCCTGCTTCACGAAGTTGAACGCCTTCGTCTGCATAGGCTACGGCCAATGCGTCAATGCCGCAATTGGCAAGGCACATAGCCACCTCAACCGCACCAATACCGTATCCGTTTGCCTTCACCATTCCCATTAATTTTACATTGGGGTTCAGTAAAGAGCGGAAGTAATAGTAGTTGTTTGCGAGCGCATTCATGTTCACTTCGAAAATAGTTTCTTGGTGCTGCTCTTGCATTGCACGTATGATTTTTTCGAATTGAAATCTGCGCGCACCTTTGATTAATAAAGCGTTTGACTCGATTTTATTTGAAAGGAGAAAGTCTATAAGCGTTTCAGTGTTCTCAAAGCAATGAAATGAATTCGGAAGTATTTTTTTATGTTGAAGGAATCGCTCTCCGACTGAATAAACCTCATCGATTTGAAATTCATTCATGAGTTCACTTACACGAGAAATCCAGACTTCATCGTTCATTCCACTTTGAAGAATATCTGAAATAATTACACCTCGTTTGTTGGCTTGAATGTTCAACTTGAAATGTTGAAGCGCAAGTTTAAGTGAAGTCAGGTCGTTGCTGTACCCGTCGTTCAACAATTGTATTCCGCCAATTCCTTTCAATTGTTGCATGCGCATTTCAACAGCAAGCAGTTGAGGCGCTTTCTCAGAAAGCTGTTGAAGAGATAGCCCAAAGTGCAAAGCAGTTGCGGCAGCTAGTGCGAAGTTGTCTATTGAAATATTATCCGTAAACGGAATTTCTGCATCGGCCAATTCGCCCTTCCAACGGAACGTGATGATGGTTTGCGAAGCGGTTGAGGTAATGTTTTGAATGGAAAAATCAGCGTTGGACTGGTATCCAACACGAATTAATTCTCCAGGAAAATCAAGTTCAATGTTTGAAGGTATAATAAGTGTTTTGCACGAAGCAAAAAGTTTCATTTTCTCTTGAAGAAGTTCCTGTTGAGAATGAAAGTTTTCTGCATGGGCGCTACCTAAAAAGGTGAAGACACCGGTTGTTGGATGAATAATTTTTTGCAAGGCGTTCATTTCATTGGGTAATGAAATTCCAGCTTCGAACAAGGCAAGATTGTGCATTTGTTCCAATTGCAAAACGGCAAGCGGAACTCCCACCTGTGAGTTGAAACTCTTCGGACTTCTTACAATGCAGAAGTTATCGGAGAGTAATTGATTGATCCATTCCTTCACAATGGTTTTCCCATTGCTGCCCGTAATTCCAATGATTGGAATGTGGAATTGTTGTCTGTGATGGGCAGCAATTTTTTGAAAAGCTTCGGTCGTGTTTTCCACACGAATAACAACGGAATCTTTCGGTAGATTTATCTCTTCCGAAACAATAAACGTGCGAATGCCTTTTTGATAGGCCTGACTTACAAACGCATGTCCATTGAAGTGTTCTCCTTTCAATGGAATGAACAACGTGTGCGCTCCGTCAACGGTGTGGCGTGTATCGGTACAAATAAAATGAATGAAACTCGCGTCGTTCCCTTCTGAGATTTCGCTTCCAAGAATTTGGGAAAGATCAGAAAAGGAAAGGTTTAGTTTCATGTTGAAGTTTCAGCTTCTGTAACGGTCTCTTCAATGGAAACTTCTTCCTCCTCATCTTTGAAAAATCGTTTTTGAAAGAGTAGAATGAGAATAATTCCAATTGAAATAGAAGCGTCGGCAATATTGAAAATAGGAGGAAAGATTTCTGCTCTTTCTCCGGCATGAATGGGAGACCATGAAGGGAAATCGAATTCCTTCGTGAGGTGAATCATATCAACAACATTTCCCATTAGAAAGGGTGCATAGCCTTGACTAGAAAAAGCAGCTGTATCTGAATAGGCTGAATAATCTTGGAAGTGTGGGTCGAAGGTAGAACCTTTGTCAAAACACAGTCCGTAAACCGCGCTATCGATGATGTTTCCCAGAGCGCCTGCCACAATAAGTGCCAGGCAAAAGAGGTAGCCCTGATGGGTTTTCTTCTTTGTGAGTTTGAAGATGTAAATGATGATAGCGGTAACTACGATAATTCGAAATATGCTCAAGGCAAGTTTTCCGGTTGTTCCAGGGAACATCCAACCGAAGGCCATACCAGGGTTTTCAACGAATTGCAAATCGAGCCAACCGGAAATAAGCTCAACGTTTTCTCCGTAGAGAAAGTTAAGCTTTATCCAGATTTTTAATAGTTGATCAAGCGCTACAACGCTTAAAATAGTTAAGAGTACTTTTCTCACTTCAGCAGATCTTACTGTATGTTTTTGGCTTCAATGCTAAGCGTAGCATGAGGCACTAAACGCAAGCGTTCTTTCGGAATGAGCTGTCCAGTAACACGACAAACACCGTAGGTTTTGTTCATGATACGAAGCAAAGCATTTTCTAAACTAATAATAATTTTCTCTTGACGAGCTGCCAATTGAGCAACTTCTTCGCGGCTGTTGGTATCGCTTCCATCTTCCATCATTTTGAAAGTGGGTGAAGTATCGTCAGTACTGTTGTCTCCTTCTCTTGAAAGAGATTCTTTTAACTCTTCGAAATCGGCTCTTCTTTCAGCCAATTTCGCATTGATTAGAACTTCAAACTCTTTCAAGTCTTTGTCTGAATAACGTAATCCTTTAACTGGTTCTGCTGGCATCTTCACGGGTTCTTTTTTAATCTCTGGAGCAGGCTTATAAACGGGAGCAGTAATCTTTGCCTCGGGTTTCTTCACGGCCGCTGGTTTAGCGGTAACTGCAGGAGTTGGTTTAACTTTTTTTACTTCTATTTTCTTCACTGGCGCAATTGCTTTTTTCACAGGCGCCGCTTTCTTTGCTGGCGTTGCTTTTTTAGCAACTACTTTTTTCGCTGGAGCAACTTTCTTTGCAGGTGCTGCTTTTTTAGCAACTACTTTTTTCGCAGGAGCAGCTTTCTTTGCAGGTGCTGCTTTTTTAGCAACTACTTTTTTGGCAGGTGCTGCTTTCTTGGCTGGAGCAGCTTTCTTTGCTGGCGTTGCTTTTTTAGCAACTACTTTTTTCGCAGGCGCCGCTTTCTTTGCTGGCGCTGCTTTTTTAGCAACTACTTTTTTGGCAGGTGCTGCTTTCTTGGCTGGAGCAGCCTTCTTTGCAGGGGCAGATTTTTTCGCAACAACTTTTTTGGCAGGGGTAGATTTTTTTGCCATGGGTCTTAAAGGTTTTTGGTTAATAGTAAACGCACCACTTCTTCACCTTCCCATTCAACCGCGACACCCCCTTCCATTTCTGGAATAAACTCAAGCGAAGAAGCAAGTACTTGACTGCTAATATATTCAGAATTGTTTTTCAAAACATCATTCAGGTAGCTTTCTCCTGAAACTTTAACAATTATTTTATCTGTAACCTCGAAATTGGTTTCTTTTCTGAGGTTTTGAATGCGATTCACGAGTTCACGCGCATAGCCTTCTTCTTTCAATTCAGGGGTAATGGTAACGTCTAGCGCAACAGTTAAGTTACCTTGATTCGCAACTTTCCAACCGGGAATGTCAACAGGAATGATCTCGACATCTTCGGTTTGAAGAAGTATAGATTCCTTCGTCCACATGTATTCTCCTGTTTTTTCTATTGAAGAAATAATTTCTTGCGCGTTCTCTTGCGCAAATTGTTGAATTTCCTTCATGAACTTCCCACACTTTTTTCCGAGTGTTTTGAAATTCAATTTCAGATCCTTCACAATTTTAGTGGTCTGCTCATCTACGCATTTCACAGCTTTCACGTTTACCTCGCTGCAAATTAAATCTGCTACACTTTCAATGCGTGATTGCGTGGTTTCATCTAAAACTGGAATGCGAATTTCAGCAAGTGTTTGACGCACTTTGATGTTCTCTTTTTTGCGAATCGAAAGCGCCATGCTGGAAATGCGTTGTGCTAAATCCATACGTGCTTCAAGGTTTTCATCTCGGAAACTTCCATTTTCTAATCGCGATAAATGCACCGACTCGCTGCTGTTGTTCAAGCTTTGGAATAACCAGTCTGAATAGAATGGAGCGAACGGACTCATAAGCTGAGCTACTTGCTTCAAGCAAGCGTGAAGCGTTGCGTAGGCAGAGCGTTTGTCGTCTGTCATTTCTCCGTGCCAGAATCTTTTGCGGGCAAGACGAACATACCAATTCGAGAGGTGATCATTCACAAACGATTCGATAGCGCGCGCTGCTGGCGTTGGATCGAATGCATCGAGATTTTTTTGAACATCGAGGGTAAGCGCATTCAGTTTACTTAAAATCCATTTGTCTAATTCCGAACGATCTTCAACTGCAGGGTCGTTCGAAGAAGCTTCGTATCCGTCGATGTTGGCGTACAAAGCAAAGAATGAATACGTATTCGAAAGCGTTCCGAAAAAAGTACGTTGAACTTCCGCAATTCCTTCTGTATCGAATTTCAAATTATCCCACGGATCGGAATTGGTAATCATGTACCAACGCGTAGCGTCTGGGCCATATTTACCCAGGGTTTCAAACGGGTCAACCGCATTGCCTAAACGCTTCGACATCTTGTTTCCGTTCTTGTCTAAAACAAGTCCGTTTGAAATAACATTTTTATAAGCCACAGAATCGAAGCACAACGTTGCAATCGCATGCAAGGTGTAAAACCATCCTCTGGTTTGATCCACTCCTTCTGCAATGAAATCTGCAGGGAATGAAAGGTTGTTGTCTATTTTCTCTTTGTTCTCGAAAGGGTAGTGCCACTGCGCGTAAGGCATAGCACCACTGTCGAACCAAACGTCAATCAAATCCGCTTCGCGGTGCATGGGTTTTCCGCTAGGACTAACCAATACAATTTTATCTACGTAAGGTTTGTGTAAATCGAAGAGATTGTAATTCTCAACCGAATGATCATTCGGTTTGAAATTTTCAAGCTGATTCGTTTCTGAAATTCCAGCGGCTACGCTTTTTTTCAATTCAGCTTGAAGTTCTTCAACCGAGCCAATACAGATAGATTCTGTTCCGTCTTCGGTGCGCCAAATTGGAAGAGGAATTCCCCAAAAGCGACTGCGCGAAAGGTTCCAATCGTTGGCATTTTCCAACCAGTTACCAAATCTTCCAGTGCCCGTAGATTCTGGCTTCCATTGAATGGTGTTGTTCAATTCTACTAAACGGTTTCTTTTTTCAGGAACTTTAATGAACCAGGAGTCCAACGGGTAATAGAGAATAGGCTTATCAGTTCTCCAGCAATGTGGATAGTTGTGCGCGTACTTTTCCTTCTTGAATAATTTTCCTTCAGTTTGAAGTTTCAAAACAATACGTTCGTCAACACTCAAATATTGTAGCTTGTCTGTGTCTTTAATGATTCCGCCAAGACTTGCTTTTTGCTTTACCAGTTCAGCCGCTTTTTCTTCATCTGAATAGTACGCTTCTTTCACGAACTCTTCTCCGAATAAGAATGTGCCGTCTTGCACTTCAGGAAGGAAGCGTCCTCTGCGATCGACAAGCGTTAGATTCCCCATGCCGTTTTGTTTCGCTACTCGGAAGTCATCTGCCCCAAAGCTTGGTGCAATGTGTACAATACCGGTTCCATCTTCCGTAGTTACAAAGTCACCTCCAATAATCTTGAAAGCATCTCCGTCGTTCGGTTGTACCAACGGAAGCAATTGTTCGTACCGAAGATTCAACAGTTCTTTTCCAGAAATTTCTGAAATGGTTTTATTTGGAATTTTCTTATCACCTGCGTTGAACTCTTCAAAATTCTCTCCGTTCGCTTCCGGAAAATATTTTTCACGAAGGGCTGAAGCCACAATGAAATAAGCACGCTCGTTTCCAAATGGAGTCAACGATTCAACAACAGTGTAGTTTATTTTTTCTCCAACGGCCAATGCCACGTTTGAAGGCAAGGTCCACGGAGTAGTCGTCCAAGCTAAAACATAAATAGGTAGATCGGCATTCACATGCAATGCATCATTCGCATTCACCAATTTGAACTGCGCAACCGCCGAAGTGTCTTTCACTTCTTTGTAACAACCGGGCTGATTCAGCTCGTGAGAACTTAATCCGGTTCCTGCAGCAGGAGAGTACGGTTGAATGGTGTAGCCCTTGTACAACAAATTCTTCTTGTGCAATTGCTGAATTAACCACCAAACGGTCTCGATGTATTTGTTGTCGTAGGTGACATACGGGTCGTTCATGTCGACCCAATACCCCATGTCTTTGGTAAGCTTCTCCCAGAGGTCGGTGTACTTCATCACTTCCTTTCGGCAAGCGTTGTTGTACTCTTCCACTGAAATGGTTTTTCCAATGTCTTCTTTCGTAATGCCTAATGTTTTCTCTACGCTTAATTCAATGGGAAGTCCGTGCGTGTCCCAACCCGCTTTGCGGTGAACTTGTTTTCCAAGAAGGGTTTGGTAGCGACAGAAGATATCTTTAATGGAACGCGCCATAACGTGGTGAATGCCTGGCATTCCGTTCGCAGAAGGCGGACCTTCGAAAAAGACGAACGGCTTTCCGCCTTCGCGTTCCGTGATACTGCGTTGGAAAATATTCTCCGCTTGCCAGTATGCTTGTATGTCGTTCGCTATTTGTGGAAGCGACAATCCTTTGATTTCCCTGTATTTGCCCATGGAAGGTTTTGAAAATAGAGTGCAAAGATAAAAACAAAAGCGGAGGGTTGACCTCCGCTTTTCAAGTGCGCATGGAGGGACTCGAACCCCCACGCCTCGCGGCACTAGATCCTAAGTCTAGCGCGGCTACCAATTACGCCACATGCGCATGTTGCGGTGCAAATATACAATGCTTCTTGGAATATGAAAGTTTTTCTCTTCTGGATTAACTTAAATAGATGAAATATATCTTTTTTTCTCTCTTGATTTTGCCTCATTGCGGTATGCAAATACACGCGCAGAATGTTTCTGGGGCAAGAATGGCGGCACTTAGCGGAAGTGCCATTGCTCAATCTGATGCGTTTGCCGGATTCCACAACTTATCGGCTTCCGCTAATTCAAACGGCTTTAAATGTTCGTTTTACGGACAGATGCCCTTCGGAATTTCCCAAATAAACGACGGTGGAGTGGCTTTTTTGAAGCACTTGGGAACCGGAGTTATGGGTGCCGTATGCCACTCTTATGGGAATACCGAGTTCACTCGTAAAAGATTGAATCTTGGATATGCCCTCCCATTGTCGGAAAAGTTCAGCGCTTCGGCTGCCTTCGGATTTTCTTCCACCGAAATTAGCAATGGTTATGGAAGATCTTCATCCTTGTGGACAAATGTTGGTGCGACCTACTTGGTTCGAAAGGATTGGAAATGGGCGGCAGTAGCAGATTTGCCTATGCTCGCATTAAAAAACGCCGAGGAATTACCAGCCACCCTTCGAATAGGAACAACCTATTCGTTTGGAGAACAACTTCACCTTTCGGGTCAATTGCTCTCGTCTACCTCACATGTTTCAGCGCTGAGTTACAGTTTTGGTTTAGAATATTTTCCGGTTGAAGTGTTAGCGATAAGACTGGGTATGAACACGTTTTGGCAAACTTGGTCGCTGGGCTTTGGAACCCGCTTGAAGAATTATTCTTTCGACGCAGCCGCTATCCTTCATCCGCAATTGGGTGTTACTCCTCAAATCTCGTTTGTTTATGGAATGGAAAAGTAAGTGGCTGTTTTTTATTTTTTGCATGTTGAAGGGAATATGCCCATGGGCGCAGCCTTCCGAAAATTTTGAATTGGAGCAAATTGTAGAGCAACGCATTGAAAGTCTTTCCAGTTTAATGGAAGAGGGAAGTGAAATCGATTATTCGTCATTAACTGAGGACTTGTATTTTTTTGCAAGACATAGGCTCAACTTGAATGCTGCTGAAACGCAAGATTTGCAGACATTGGTTGTTTTGACCGATGCTCAAATTAATGCGCTCTTCCAACACATTTCCCACTTTGGAAAATTGAAAAGCATCTTTGAATTGCAAAGTGTTGTGGGAATGGATCTGTTGACTATTCGTTGGTTGCAGCCTTTTGTTTTTGTAAATGATGAAGATGGATTTTCAGATTTTTCTTTTCGAAGATTGCGTGAAGAAGGAACGCATGACATGCTCTTTCGAACGAAACGAACGTTACAAGAACAGGCCGGATTTATTCCAAATAATACAACAGGAAAGAAGAATTTTGTGGGTGGTGAATACGGAACGTATTTGCGCTATCGTTTTCAATACCGAAGAAATATTGCATTCGGATTAACGCTTGAAAACGATATCGGCGAGCCGCTTCGCACAGGGCCCGATTTTAAAAGTGCTTCGCTATTTATTCGCGAAGCGAAAGTGTTGAAGCAGCTCGCTATTGGCGATTACCAAGTTCAGTTCGGACAAGGACTCACGTGCTGGAACAGCATGGCTTTCGGAAAGTCTTCGTTCAGTGTTCAAGTGAAAAGAAACGGACAATGTTTGAAGCCTTATTCTTCGGTGAATGAGAATTCGTTTTTTCGCGGTGCAGGCGCAACATTCGGAAATAAATTTTTAAGTTCAACTGTTTTTGCCTCTCGAAGAAAACTCGATGCGACATTCACCAGCGATACACTTGTTGCTGACGACAATCACGTGGTAAGCGCTATAGCTTTAGGTGGTCTTCACAGGACCGAAAGCGAACGCGCGAATAGGAATGCTTTGACTGAAAATATTTACGGTGGAAATGTGCAAGTGCAGCGAGGAATGTGGAAACTCGGAACGGTTGCGGTTCACAGAAGTTTCAGTGATTCCATTTCAGCAAAGACCGATTGGTATGCCCAAGGAAAATTCGCAGGGAGAAATCAAAATGTCATGGGAATCTATGCGGAAGGCGTTTGGAAGAACACCTCGGTCTTCGGCGAGGTTTCAGAAAGTTCGAATGGCGCAGTAGCTTCTGTGTTTGGATTAACATCGGCCCTTCATGCGCGGGCATCTGGGACTTTGTTGTATCGAAATTTCGATAAAGATTTTCAGTCGGTGTATTCGAATGTTATAGCTGAAGGAAACAGCATTCTTCCATCCAATGAACGCGGAATTTATGCGAGTATTCAAGCTCAATTGTCGAAGAAAATAAGCATGAATGCCTACACAGATGGCGTTCAATTTCCTTGGTTGCGTTACCAAGTCACTGCGCCTTCAGGCTTCAGCGACAACCTTATTCAATTCACATATAAACCAGATAAGAAGCACGAATTGTATGCACGAATGCGCATTCGCAGAACTTCCATTGATAGATCGGTTTTGAATCGCATTGACTTCCCGGTAGATAAAATTTCGCAACAAATTCGATTGAATTTTATTTTCAGTCCAACAGAAAGTTTGAAGTTACACAGTCGATTTGAATATGTAAAAAACAATGAAGAGGGGCTTCCAAATGAAGCGGGATATTTAATTTTTCAAGATGTTACATGGAAACGAATGAACGTTCCTTTCACCTTTACCTTTCGCTATGCCTTGTTTCAAACAGACGCGTGGAATGCACGCTTGTATGCCTACGAGAACGATGTTCTTTACAGTTATAGCATTCCTGCATACTACGGAAAAGGAGCAAGAGTTTACGGTATCTTCAAATTCGATGTTCGAAGAAACATAGACGTTTGGTTCAGAATAGCTCAATGGACTTACACCGATCGAGATTACATCTCTTCGGGAAATTCAATGATTAACGGATTTCGAAAAACAGATTACACGCTGCAGATGCGCATGCAGTTTTAAATTCGTTTTAGAATTTCGTTTTCAATTTCTTCACTGTCCCAAACGGCTTCAATGTCGGGTCTGTTCATGACTTCCTTCATGATTTCATTTTGACGAATACCGCTGCTAAGCGCTTCGTGGTATGGGATATGGCTGAAGGTTACTTGCGAATAAAGTGGAATCCATTTTTCAGGATACTTCGTTGCAAAGCGACCTTCAATTTTCTTCTGAAGAAGGAAATCTTTATCGGCAGTTAGATCGCGCATCTCAATGTAATTTCGAAGTGCTAATTCTAAAATGGCATCACCGTTTGGCTTGCGCAGCTTTCCGTATTCTTTCAAAAGATCAGGGTGATCTTCCCCCATTTCGGTCATGAGTTGGTTAAGTTCGCTGCAGTCTTCAAAGCCACAATTCATGCCTTGTCCATAGAAAGGAACAATTGCATGAGCAGCATCTCCCATGAGTGCAACTTGGTTTTTGTAGTTCCACGGATTGCATTTGGTCATGACCAAACTTGCGGTTGGATTCGTGTTGAAATCGAGCAACAATTCCGGCATCATTGCTTTCGCGTCGGGGAAATATTTTTCGAAGAAATCGAGAACATCTTGATCTGTTTTCAATTTGTCGAAAGAAACTTCGCCTTCAAAAGGAAAGAAGAGTGTGCATGTGAAACTACCGTCGATATTGGGAAGCGCAATCATCATGAATTCTCCTCTCGGCCAAATGTGCAGACAGTCTTTGCGCATTTGATGCGTGCCGTCTGCATTTGCGGGAATTTCCAATTCTTTGTATCCGTGGTCTAAATAGGCTTGTGAATATTCGTTACGATCCAGTTTCGTCATACGTGCACGAACAGCGCTGAACGCACCGTCTGTTCCGAAAATCTGATCGAATTGTTGACGAATGTGTTCGCCATTTTTTCCTTCGAAAACAATGGTGTTGGTGTCGAGTTCAACGTCTACACATTTGTGTTCGAAATTCAGTGAAACGTTTTCGAATTCAGCGGCGCAACGCACCAAAGTTTGATTCAAAATTCCTCTTGAAACACTGTAAATGGCTTGACCTTCTTTACCGTAGGGTTGGTAGGTGAGTTCGCCATTTACCGCGTGCATTAATCTTCCACTCATCGGAAGTGCAACCGCTTCAATCTCTTTACGAATGTTTGCGCCTTCAAGGCCTTTCCATCCGCGATCGCTTAAAGCGAGATTAATGCTTTTTCCTTGAACAACTTTCACGTTGCGAATGTCTGAACGACGATCAAATACGGAAACCGTGTATCCTCGCTTGGCGAGGTAAACAGCCCATAAACTTCCAACTAATCCTGCCCCAACAACGGCAACGTTTTTCTTGTTCATCTTAGATAGCATTTAATGCATTCGTTAAATCTTCAATTAAGTCTTCTGCATCTTCAATTCCAACACTCAATCTTAAAAGTGAATCGGTGATTCCGCTTCTCTCTCTTTCTGGTTTTGGAATTGATGCGTGAGTCATAGACGCAGGGTGTCCGAGCAACGATTCTACTCCGCCCAATGATTCAGCAAGAGAGAACACACGAACCGCTTGTGCCAATTTAGACGCGTCTTCGAAACGATCTCCTTTCAAACTGAATGAAATCATTCCACCGAAATCGCGCATTTGTTTTTTAGCAACTTCATGATTCGGATGTGAAGGGAAGCCTGGCCAATAGACCTTTTCTACTTTCGGATGGTTTGCTAAGAAGTTAGCTACCACAACGCCGTTTGCACAATGTCTTTCCATACGAACATGTAACGTTTTCAGACCGCGCAATACCAAGAAGCTGTCTTGTGGACCCGGTGTAGCACCGCAGGAATTCGCAATGAATGCCAATTGCTCATAGAGGTTGTCGTCGTTGGTGCACAAAGCGCCCATCACAACATCGCTGTGACCGTTTAAATATTTCGTAGCACTGTGCATAACAATATCCGCATTCATGTCTAACGGATTTTGAAGGTATGGCGAAGCGAATGTGTTGTCTATGACAGAAATCAAATTGTGTTTTTTTGCAAATTCTACGCATCGTTCAATGTCTATGATTTTCATCATGGGGTTGGTTGGTGTTTCCACCCATAACATTTTGGTCTTTGCGTTGACTGTTCTTTCCAACGCATCGAAATCGTGCATGTCTACGAAGTGGAACACAATTCCATACTTCGCGAAAACCTTGGTGAACATGCGGTAGCTTCCACCATAAAGATCATCTGTTGCAATGACTTCGTCGCCAGGAACAAGAAGTTTAATGATTGCATCGGCGGCACCCATTCCGCTTGAAAAACACAAGCCGTGTTTAGCGTTTTCCAATTCAGCCAAACATCTTTCTAGTGCAACACGAGTTGGGTTTTTCCCACGCGCGTAGGCATAGCCTTTGTGAACACCCGGAGACTCCTGAACGTAAGTTGAAGTTTGATAAATAGGAGTCATGATGGCTCCTGTAGTTGGATCGGGCTCTTGTCCCGCGTGAATGGCTTTTGTTCCGAAACGCATGGTAAAATTTTTCCGCAATTTACACCGAAGCGCCCACAAACAAGCAGAACTATTTACACGTTCTTTTCAATATACTTAATGATTTGTCCTGCAATATCTACACCTGTTGCAGATTCAATTCCCTCAAGACCTGGAGAAGAATTCACTTCGATAATTAACGGACCTCTCTCGCTGCGAAGCATGTCAACCCCAGCAATACCCAGTTTCATCGCGTTTGCGGCTTTGATCGCGGCGATTTCTTCTTCAGGAGTAAGTTCTATAACTTTTGCAGTGCCTCCTCTGTGCAAGTTGCTGCGGAATTCTCCTTCCTTGGCCGTGCGTGCCATGGCGCCCACTACGTGTCCGTCTACCACAAACGCTCGAATGTCTTCCCCACGAGATTCTTTAATGAACTCTTGAACAATGACACGTGCTTTCAATCCATTGAACGCTTCAATTACTGATACCGCAGCTTTTTTATTTTCTGCAAGCACAACACCTAATCCTTGTGTTCCTTCGAGAAGCTTAATGATAACAGGCGCTCCGCCAACTTCCTTCAATGTACGTTCAACGTCTTTTGAATAGTTGGTGAACACCGTTTTCGGAAGACCTAATCCAGCGCGAGAAAGTATTTGTAAACTGCGCAGTTTATCGCGTGAACGAACCAGAGCTTGCGATTCCACAGCAGTGAACACGTTCATCATTTCAAACTGACGAACCACTGCGGTTCCGTAAAAGGTAACAGATGCTCCTATACGCGGAATGACAGCGTTTACGCCGGTTATTTCTTCACCACGATAAAGCACTTTAGGCTTTTTCTTTTCAATAACTAAGTCGCATTTCGAGTGATCGATAACGCGAATTTCGTGGCCTCTTTTCAGAGCGGCCTCAACTAAACGCTTCGTGCTATAAAGCTTTGCGTTACGAGAAAGTACAACTAAGTTCATGGTGGGAATGTGTGAGGCAAAGTAACGATTATTCTAGGTGTTACACAAGATTCTTCGAAAGATGTTTCACAAGGTGCTACGCAAGAGGAATTATTTGAAAAGAGTCTTATTCAGAGCTAGGGTTTCGTGAGAATTTACATGAAGCTTGGCGTACTTCGTGGCGCCTATAGACCATCGTTGATATTCGTCAGGATTTAAATTCAAGAAGAAATTGAGGCCTTCAATAAGTTTTATTGGATTGAGAGAAGACGCTTTTCCTGCATTGGCTTCTTCTAGATTTTTCCATGGGGTATGATCCGAAATAACAACAGGAATGCCGTAGGAAAGAGCTTCAGCAATGGCATGCCCATAATTTTCACCACGAGTGGGTAAGAAAAATAGATGAGCGTTTTTATAAAATGACTTTAGCTCTTCTTGATTTTTATGTCCATGAAGGGTAATCTGAATCAGAGCATTCTCATTTGCGATTGAACGAATGGACTTAGCGAGTTCTGAATTTTCTTCCAAGCCAACAATTTCCCAATGAACTGAAGTCTGCGGCTTCCAATTCGAGAATGTCTCTATTGCTTCGTAATAGCCCTTTTCAGGACTTATTCTTCCAACGGTTAGGATACGAAAGGGGGAAGTCAATTCCTTTTTTCTTTCTGAAATTGTAGCGTTGGAAATATTGGGTGCAATGCGAATGACGGCTGTTGGAAATCGTTGAAGGATCTCATTTTTCTCCACCTCGCTTGTTGCGTGCCAGGTAATGTTCGAATACAGTTGATTGAATTTAGCCAATAACAGGAACATTTTTTTCTTGAATCCTTTTTGATTGAAAGCCGCCGGCTTCAGCATTCCGCGCGGGGCAAGCACAACCTTTGAAGATAAATTTATTTTACGAAAGACCTTCAAAGGAAGCAACGTAAATTTTGGTGACCACATGGAATTCAGGTAAACGCGGTCTGGATTTATTTCAGAATAAATTTTTAAAATGAAATCTTCAGTCAGTGAATTTTCATTCAAATAATACACCTGAATGTTTTCTTGAAAGCTTTCTTGCCAGGCATTGGAACGAACGTTAGAGTATGGAATGAAGCTGTTTAAATCGGTGTTTCTTGTAATAACATAAAAGGAATCTGAACTGAACTTCATGAATGAAATCAACGATTGAATGGGACCACCAGCTTGTGATCCGGGGAAAAACCAATCGGTGAAAACCATTATTTTCATGCTTCGAATTTTATCTGGTTGTTTTTCATCCAATGTCCTAAAACCGATAAATGCCAAAAGGAAATGAAAGACTTTTCTTCGTTTCCTAGTAAGAATTTATTCCATGCGTTTTTCAATACTTTTTCATTGACCACTTCTTGGTCGAATAAAACCTGAAAACCTTGTTCAGTAAAGTCTCTGAGTTCGTTCTTCATCCAAACGCTCCAAGGCAGTGTGAATCCCATTTTCTTGCGATTCACCACTTCGTTTGGAAGTATATCTGCAAATGTTTCAGTAAGAAATTTTTTGGGTGAAGTGGGGTACTTCAAATCATTGGAAAGGTGTGTGGCCAGCTCAACGACATGATGATCTAAGAAGGGAACACGAATTTCAAGGGAATGTGCCATGCTCATTTGATCGCTGTCGCGAAGCAAAACATGCTGCATGTAAGATTCTATTTCAGCCGCTGAAACACGGTTCAACAAAGGAGCGGGTTTCTCAAAAATGAATTTGAAATTCTTCTCTATTTCGAAGTGTTTGGTTTGTCTTTTCAGTAATTCATTTGCATTCCAAACCTTTCTTACAAGTGGGAAGGCAGATGCCAAGTCTGCATGCTTCAATCCCAATAATTCAGCTTTTTTTCGAATCGATCGATTGGTTGAAAATGAATGGAGCAATGCTGCAGCCGTTTTTCGCAGTGGATAGGATAATTTTAAAATGAAAGATTTTTCAATGCTTTGCATGTATTGAAAAACGGGGTATCCCGCAAACAATTCGTCTCCACCCAAACCTGAAATAGCAACCGTAATTCCTGCTTCTTTCGCGGCTTTTGAAACGGCATAAGTGTTCGGTCCGTCGCCACTTGGGAAGTCTATCGATGCTACAGCGGAGGGAATATCTTTTAAAAATTCGTTTGCGCTTAAATTTATTTCGTGATGATTGGTGTTGAATTTTTTCGCAACGAGTTGGGCGTATTTTCTTTCATCGAAAGCCTCTTCTTCGAATGAAATTTGGAACGTGCTTATTTTTTCGGTTTGAACTTCAGACATTAATCCAACGAGAAGACTGGAGTCTATGCCGCCGCTTAAAAATGCTCCGAATGGAACATCTGCGCGCATGTGTTGCATCACAGATTCGCGCATGGTCGAGCGCAACAATTCTTGTGAACTTTTCTTATCTGTTAACTCGTATGAAGTATCACTTAAAAGTCTGTAATAGCAATGTTTTGAAATTTCTTTTTTATTGAATTTCAAGTAATGTCCAGCCTCTAATAATTGAACATTTTCTATGAGTGTATTGGGTGCACAAACGGTTTGTGTCTCAATGTATTCCTCTAAAGCGGCACGATGAAGTGTTCGAGGAATGAGCTCACTGGCCAGCAAAGCGCGCAATTCAGAAGCAATGAAACATCCGTTTTTTTGAACCGAATAATACAAAGGCTTCATGCCATATCGATCGCGAACCACGTACGTTTCATTCGTTGAAA
>CANGEF010000037.1 GCA_947452685.1 Flavobacteriales bacterium
ATCCGCAACCGCCTTCTACTTGAACGGTGTAATCACCAGGTAAAGTGGCATTGATTGTTTGCGTTGTTTCTCCGTTGCTCCACAAGTAACTCGCACCTGTAGAAGCCGTTAATTGAACTGAAAGTCCTTCGCAGAAATCCAAAGCACCTACAGCAGTAACTGTTGGTGTTGGAACGCTGGTGTTAACAGAAACTGTAATTGCGTTAGAGTTTCCAGCACATCCGTTTGCATCGTACGCAATTGCAGTGTACAAACCAGCATCACTTACCGTGATGGTGTTGGTTGTAGCACCGTTGCTCCAGATGAAGTTGCTTCCGTTAGCAGTAGCTGTTAAGTCTACTGACTGACCAACGCAAAGTTGTGTATTTCCACCAGCAGTGATAGAGGCTACCGGCGCGGTGCAATTTACTTCAACGAAGCTGTGGTATTGATCAATTGCAGGATTCATGATCACCTTCATTCCACCAGCTGGCCAGTGAATGATTGCGTAATCGATTGAAGTAGCAGAACCAATACCGAAGTTCAAGATGTTTGAGTTTGTGATACCGTAGCTCACTCCTGAACGAACTTCACGAATTTGAGTTCCCCATGCTCCGTGAATTTCAACCAATGCACCTACTGCATTTTTGTTTGAAATCACACCTTTTAGATTGAATCCAACCCAGTGGTTGTTATTTCCACCATTGATTTGAAGACGGTCAGCTACGTTACTAGGCGTATTGTAACCATTTGAATTACCGTATCCAGCGTAAACGTCAACAAAACCATCGTTGTTCAAGTCACCCAAACCAAAACCATGCATGATCTGTGGGTTGTTGAATGAAGAAGTCATTGAAGAGAAGGTTTTGTTACCGTTGTTACGGTAGTAACCGAACGCTCCACCAGCATAAACAACATCAATGAAACCATCGTTGTCGAAATCGGTCATTTGAGCTTGCATGAAGAAACCTGAAACGTTATCCAATCCAGAACCTGCTGTGATGTCGGTGAAATAACCTAATCCGTTGTTTTCATAGATTTTCAATGTGCTACTGTGGGTAGTCATCATACAATCGAAGTCGCCGTCGTTGTCTATGTCACCAAAAGTTGCAGTCCAAGACTGTTGCAAGTTTACCAATCCACGCGCGTGAGCATCTTCGTGGAATACGTTGTTCCCGTCGTTAACGAAAAGAAGGTTTGTACGACGAACATCTAACGGATCGTTAGAAGCTTGACGACATTTAGCAACCAACAAGTCAAGGTCACCATCACGGTCGAAGTCAGAAAACTCGTTACCGTAGTTTCCAGACATCAATGGATCGCTTGTTCCTGGATAGTTACCTGCGTATAGGTTGTAATCCAATAAAGAAGTACCAGCACCGTCGGTCATGATATTGTTTTGATCAACCATGTTTCCAGCACCGTCATTTCTCCACATGTGCGCAGGACCATCGTCGTGACAAGCAAAGAAATCTAACCATCCGTCGTTGTCCACATCACCAAGCGTACAAGCCTGAGTGAAAATTCCAACTGGAAGAGTTGTCTCAACAGCAGTACCAGCTGCATCAATGTTGTAAACGTGCAGGTTGTCATATGCTCCACCGCAGATTACGTCACCGTATCCATCATTGTCAATATCACCTACTGTCATTCCCCATTGTCCCGCACCCAATTGAGTACCGGTATTCACTTGCGTGAATGAACCGTTGGCTTGTTGATATAAGATGCGAAGTGTTTTACTTTGGTCAAGAACTACGATGTCGTTTAATCCATCGTTATTCATATCCCAAACGCCTGTTACACCTCCGCTGTAATAAGACCCTGGCAGCGTTCCTGCTGTAAAGGTCTGAGCCGTCGCAGCAGTAAAGCTTACTAACGCAAGAGCTAAAACGTAGAGTTTTTTCATAAAGGTTATTTTGGTTTTCAAATTTTCAATGGCAAAATACAACAAAGCCCGTTAAAAAAACACGGGCCTTGAAAAAAAATAAACAAATTCTTGAAAACTACATTCGAGCCACAAGCTCTGAATACAATTCTGTTAAATAGGTCTCATTGCTTTCTGCAATGGCAATAATTTCCTGAATGCTTGTTCGTTTGAGTCGAGCAGGATCACAAGCATCGGTGAGAATGCTTATGGCACAGCACGGCACGCCCATGTGATTGCAGGCTATCACCTCTGGCACCGTGCTCATACCAACGGCATCTGCTCCTATTGTTCTTAGAAACCTATACTCGGCGCGGGTTTCCAGGTTGGGTCCGGGCACTGAAACGTATACCCCTTCATTCAAGACAATGCCCTTTTCTTTGGCTATATCCTTCAACATACCATTCATACTTTTACTGTAAGGCTCTAACATGTCGGGAAATCTATTTCCCAAATCATCGTAATTGGGGCCACGCAAAGGATTTTCAGGCTGAAGGTTGATGTGGTCATCAATGAGCATGAGCGACCCCAGCGCAAAATCTGGATTCAAGGCCCCGGCCGCATTCGAAAGTAGAATTCCTTTTGCACCCAATAATTTCATGACACGAACCGGAAGAACAACTTCTTCCATTGAATAGCCTTCGTAATAATGGAAGCGACCCACGCACGCCAAAATCTTTTTGCCGTTCATTTCACCATAAATCAATTTTCCGAAATGATATTCAACGGTAGCTATTGGAAAGTTGGGAATCATGCTGTAGCTGAATTCCTTCAAAACCGTAATCTGTTTCACTAACCCATGGAGTCCCGTTCCCAAAACTATCCCTACATCTACCTGCCCCACTCCTCTCTTGCTGAGCCACTCAGCACTCTCTTGAATTTCTATCATATCCTGTATTTTAATTTTAATTCGTGCAAACACCAAAATGCTAACCTACTTATTTCTTGCGAATTAAAAAAGTTATTCACGGCTATTAACACTCCGTTCACAAAGGTGGTGTGTAAAACTTCATTCAGAAAAAAAATGTTCAAGGAAGTAAAGCGACGTACTTTCGCTGAACGTGTGAAACACGCGTGAAACAAGTAAAAAGAACTTAAAAACCCCGATATCATGGGAAAAATAATAACCGTTGCAAATCAAAAAGGCGGCGTTGGAAAAACCACCACTGCCATTAACCTTGCTGCTGCATTGGGTGTCTTGGAATTCAAAACGTTATTGGTTGATGCCGATCCGCAGGCAAATGCAACCAGCGGTGTGGGCATTGATCCGAATACCGTTAAGACAAGCGTCTATGAGTGCTTGATAAATGACGTGGATCCTCGAGATATTATCATTACCACTGAAAGTCCAAACCTCGACCTTCTTCCTTCTCACATAGATTTAGTGGGAGCCGAGATTGAATTGATTAATATGCCTAGTCGTGAGTATATGCTTCGCGGCACATTGAATAAAATCAAGGACGATTACGATTTCATCATTATTGACTGTTCTCCTTCTCTTGGCTTGGTAACCGTTAATGCATTGGCAGCATCTGCAAGTGTTATTGTTCCGGTTCAATGTGAATATTTCGCTTTGGAAGGATTGGGAAAATTACTGAACACAATTAAGATTGTTCAACAAAAACTAAACACAGAATTAACCATCGAAGGCATTCTGTTAACGATGTACGATACTCGTCTTCGCTTGAGCAATCAAGTGGTTGAAGAAGTGCGCATGCATTTCCAAGAGATGGTATTCGACACTTTAATTCACCGCAACACTACATTGGGAGAAGCGCCTAGCTTTGGTCAAACGGTGATTATGCATGACGCCTCGTGTAAGGGAGCGGTGAACTATTTGAATATGGCGCGTGAGCTTCTTCAAAAAAATAATTTGACGAAGATGGGCAGCGACGAAAAATACATTCCAGTAGATCATGAGTAAGAAACAAGCATTAGGAAGAGGATTGAGCGCCCTTTTGGAGCATTCTCCGGCATCGAGTAAAAGCGAGCTCGTTTCTCAAGCAGCGCCTCCAAGCGGAGAGAAAGAAGTTGGACACGTGGCTGGACCAATTACGCTTTTGAACATTTCGCAAATTGAAGCCAATCCTTATCAACCGCGTAAGGACTTCAACAACGATGCATTAATTGAATTGGCGACCAGCATTGGTGAACTCGGACTTATTCAGCCGATTACCGTGCGCAAAGTTTCTTCTCAGAAATACCAAATTATTTCTGGGGAACGTCGCTTCCGCGCAAGCCAAATGGCAAACCTAACGGAAGTACCCGTTTACCTTCGTGAAGCCGATGACCAAGGCATGTTGGAAATGGCGTTGGTTGAAAACATTCAACGTGAAAATCTGAATGCGCTCGAAATTGCCATTAGCTACAAACGATTAATGGAAGAGTGCAGCCTTACTACTGACAAGCTTGCAGACCGCGTAGGTAAAGACAGAACTACGGTAACAAATTACGTTCGCTTACTTCGTCTTCCTCCTGAAATTCAATTGGGCATCATTGAAAAACGCATTAGCATGGGTCATGCGCGTGCATTGATCAATGCTGAACCGGAAAGCAAACAAATCAAAATTTTCAAATTAATTCTTGAAAAAGATTTGAGTGTTCGCAAGGTGGAAGAATTGGTGAAGGAAGACGATGCTCCTAAATTATTCGCTTCAAAAGCGAATCTTATGCCTCTGGAAATTCAGAAAATGCAAGCCGATCTGAAATTACGTTTCGGAAAGAAAGCGAAAGTAGCTCGCAACGAAGGTGGGGTTGGAAAAGTGGAAATTCCATTTACGAACGACGACGATTTGGAGCGCATTATTACAATGCTCGGACTCAACCCTTAATTATGAAGCACGCGTTCATCGCACTTCTAATGCTTATCGCATTGAACAGCATTGCCCAAAGCAATGCTGTCGCTGTTTCAGACAGTTCCAAATTTCAATTGAAATGGAACCAAAATCACAGTCCGCTAAAAGCAACCCTTTTCTCTGCTGTTGTTCCTGGAAGCGGACAAATTTTCAATAAGAAATATTGGAAAGCACCCATAGTGTATGCCGGATTGGGAACCTGCATTTACTTCATTTCAGACAACACAAAAAACTACCGTTTTTGGAAAGGCGCCTATATTGCCTTCAACGACACCGACCCGCTGACAAACCCTACAGGCAAAGCAGCCGGACTTTCCAACTTCGCGTTAAATTCCAATCAGCTTGCCTATAAAAAATTATTAGACGTGAGCTATATGAGTTTGCTTGGGGTTTATGTCCTTCAGATTATTGACGCCAATGTAGATGCTCATTTATTTTCATTCGATGTGAGTCCCAATCTCTCGCTGAGATACACCCCTGTAGTTTCGCCGCAAATGACCGGACTTCATTTCACTTTAACTATTCACTGATGAAAATTGCTTTGTTAGGATATGGAAAGATGGGCAAAGCCATTGAGGCTTTGCTTTCTGAATATGGTCACACCTGTGTTGGAAAATTCAATTCTGAAAATCCAGCAAGTATTGAAGCATTATCCAAGGCCGATGTCGCCATTGAATTCAGTACACCTGAACAATGTTCGAAGAATATTGAACTTTGCTTCGAGGCAAACGTTCCTGTTGTTGTTGGAACTACCGCGTGGTATGGACAGTACAACGAAGTGATTTCAAAAATGAAATCGAATAGCGCATTACTTTCTGCTACGAATTTCAGCATTGGCGTTCAGATTACGTTCCACCTGAACAAAGAGTTGGCTCGCGTCATGTCGAAATTTCCTGAGTACACCGCAAGCATTGAAGAGATTCATCACACTGCGAAGCTCGACAAGCCAAGCGGAACGGCGATTACATTGGCTGAAGGGATTTTGGAGAATGCTCCAAATCTAAGCTCTTGGAAGCTGGAAGAGGAAAGACAGAATGAGAATGAGAATGAGAATGGGAATGGGGAAGAAAAGGGAAGAGAGGGGAAGAGAGGGGAAGATATACTGAACATTTCAGCGCTGCGATTACCCGATGTTCCGGGAACGCATACCGTTCGTTACACCAGTGAAATTGATACGATTGAATTGAAACACGAAGCGCACAACCGCAAAGGTTTTGCAGCAGGTGCTATACGCGCTGCGGAATTTCTTCAAGGAAAGTCTGGTGTCTATACCATGAAAGATGTCTTGAATTTGTAACTTCGCCACACTAATTATTAGAAAATGAATCTTATACCTTGGATTTTACTGTTTTTGCTCATCGCCATTCAATGCGCTACCACCCCTGCTTTAATGAAGCGAAGCGGATTGGAATTCAAGTTGCCCGGATTCATTCCAATTCTACATTTTCTTCCTTTATTAAAAATTATTGGAAGACCCTGGTATTGGTTCTTGTTGCTTTTAGTTCCGGGTGTCAACCTCATTATGTTGGTTATTGTAAATGTTGAAATTGGAATTGTTTTCAATCAACGCTCTGCAAAAACGCAATGGAAATTCGGAGCGCTGCCGTGGTATGCACTATACGAATTGGCCTTCCAAAAGAAAGAAGAACAATATGTAGGTCCTCGCAATTGGAAAGAAAAGAAAAAAAGTTGGGGACGTGAATGGGGAGAAGCTATTTTGTTCGCTGTTGTTGCTGCAAGCATTATTCGTTCATTCACCTTCGAAGCCTTCACCATTCCTACTCCATCTATGGAAGCGAGCATGAAAGTGGGTGACTATTTATTCGTAGACAAGTTCACCTACGGAACGCGTTTGCCTATGACTCCGGTTTCCATTCCGTTCTTTCACAACGCCATTCCTGGCGGATTAACGAACAGCTATTTAGATTGGTTTAGTTTGCCATACATGCGCACACCGGGATTCGGAAAAGTAGAGCGCTATGACCCCGTTGTTTTCAACTTCCCGAATGGAGATACCGTCTTGGTTGATCCGTATTACGTTGGACACAACTATTATGAAATCCTTCGCAATGAGGCCATTGCTTTGGCAGGGAACAACGTTGAATTGTATTTGTCTGACAAGTCGAAGTACGAGGCCATGGCTCGTAACAATTTCAACGAGAAAAAAATCTGCAAGTCTTGTCGTGAAAACACAGCCGGCGGAAGAGGGAATTTAAAAATTGGCGGAACGCGCTATCGCCCGCTCGATAAAAAAGAAATGTACATCAAGCGTTGCATTGGTCTTCCATGGGAAACCCTTGAAGTGCGCAACGGTCAAGTGTATATAAACGGATCTGCTATTGAGAACAAAGCGGGTATGATGTGGAATTACATGATTTCAGTTTCTTCGCCTTCTGCCATTTCAAAGCTTCAACGCGAATTTGGAAAGTTAAACAGTGAAATTCAAGTAATCAATCAAGAAGGAAACTTGCTACTTGTTCCACTAACTACTGACGAGGCCAATAAAATTCGCGGTATGTCTGGCGATTTCCCAAGTGTCTCTCAATACCAAGATACGGTTCCTGAAAACACGCAACTTTCCATTTATCCGAACTCTGCTGACTATCCGTTTAGCACATGGAGTAGCGATCGCTTCGGACCGTTGACCATTCCAGCTGAAGGCATGACCATTGAAATGTCGCACGATGCCTTCGTTCGTTATGGAAGAGTGATTGGCGCGTACGAAGGAAATTCCATTCAAGAAAAAGACGGGAAAATTTTCATTAATGGAGAAGTCGCTGCAACGTATACCTTCAAACAGAATTATTATTTCATGATGGGAGATAATCGTCATCACAGCGCAGACAGCCGCTTCTGGGGCTTTGTTCCGGAAGACCACATTGTTGGAAAAGCGGTGTTCACTTGGTTCTCGAAAGAGAATATGGATTACCACGGAAGCAACAAAATCCGTTGGGATCGCATCTTCCATTTGGTAGATTAGAACGTGCCAATGAACGCGCTTCCGCTGTGTTGCTTTGCTCCTGTGAGCTGGTACGTTCTGTATGCAGATGAGAATTTCTGTTTACTTCAAGACGAATACTTTCAGAAGCAAACCTATCGCAATCGATTCGACATACTCACGGGTAATGGCGTTCAAACCCTTACTATTCCCGTTGAATCTACTGGAGGTGAGCGAAAACTTCTTCGTGACATTCGAATTAGTCCGGAATACAACGGCAAGAAAACACTGCAAGCCATTCGCAGCGCCTACGGCAATTCAGCTATGTATGATTTCATTGAGCACGAATTGGAAGAACTTTTTCTGAAGGAAGAAAAGTTTCTTTTTGATTTCAATATCAAAGCGCATGAATGGTCATGCAGGTGGTTTCCCAAGGTTCTTGACGAAAGGTCGACAGAGTCGAAGGTTGTTAGCCAAAGTTCGACGGAGTCGAAGGTTGTTAGCCAAAGTTCGACGGAGTCGAAGGTTCTTGACGAAAGGTGGAAAGTGCGCGGGACAAGGCCGGTTGAGTTGAAGAGTTATCCGCAGGTATTTGCCGATCGATTTCCGTTTGAAAAAGACCTGTCCATTCTCGATGCTATTTTCAATTTGGGAAAGACCTCTTGGAAGGCGCTTGGACATGTTAACAATTCCTGAAATTAGTTTCGTTTTTCGCGGAAAGCATTGCATTTTTGCATAGATGAAGAAACGCAATTCCGACCTTGTTCAATTTTTTCTTACACTGGGAATTTTATGTGCTGTTGCACTACTTTCCTCTGTCATTTTTTTTAAGTTAGACATCACTGCTGAAAAGAGAAACTCGCTTTCTAAGACTTCCTTAGACATGCTTGAAAGTTTGGAAGAACCGGTCTTCGTTCGTGTGTATTTGCATGGTGAATTTCCGGCTGACTACAAACGTCTTGAGCAGGCTGTTGAAGAACGTCTTGCAGAATTCAACAACTTAAGCAACGGGCTTATTGAATATGAATTCATTGATCCGTATGAAGAAGCCGATGAAAAAAAGCGTCAGGAAATTTTTACAGCCTTAGATGAAAAGGGATTAAAATTCTCGAACATCACCTATGAGCAAGACGGCGCAGAAGTGAACAAAATAATTTGGCCGGGCGCCATTATTGAATACAAAGGAAAAGAATATCCTGTTCAATTCATGCGAAGCGAAATGCCGTTGTCTGATCCGGAAATGGTGAACTTCTCTGTGAACAATCTCGAGTATGAATTGGCGAGCAGCTTCCGAAGAATTCTTCGCGATAAAAAACCGCTGATTGGTGTGTTGGAAGGACACAAAGAGATTCAGCGCATTCACATGGCAGATTTGCTTTATACGTTGAAAGACAATTACAACGTGAAGCCTGTAACCATTAATGGAAAGTTGAATGCACTAAGCGATAAACTTCCAGAATTTCAATACAGATCTAACGCCTATGACATGCTCATTGTTGCTGGTCCGGACACCGTTATTCCAGATAAAGATCGTTTCCTCATTGACCAATTCGTAATGAACGGAGGAAAGGTGCTTTGGTTGTTAGACGCCTTGCACATGGATTTAGATAGCATTAAAACTGGTGGCATGGCCATGGCCATTTCCAACGAAAACGGCTTGTACGAAATGCTTTATGAGTATGGCGTTCGATTGAATAGAAACATGGTTGTAGACTTTCAAGGTGCACCCATTATTTTAGATAATGGACCAATGGGAAACCAAAGAAGTTATGTAGAGAAAAGCAACTACTTCGCTCCCATTCTTACTTCAGAAAAAAACTCTCATCCAATTGCAGCGAACTTAGATCCCATTTTCACAGAATTTGCAGGATCCATAGACACGGTGAATCAGAACAAAAACATTCGCAAAACACCGTTCCTCTTCTCTTCAGATTTAGCGAAAGAATTTAAGGCTCCTGTGCGCATTGATTTAGAGCTTTTGCGCGAAACAGCAGATTATTTCAAGAACAACAACAAACCCAATCAAGTCATGGGAATTTTGTTGGAAGGAACTTTCCCTTCTGCTTTTAACGACTACCTTCCGGACAGTGTGCGCAAATCTCCTGAAATCGCGTATCGCGCCAGCAGTGAGCCAACCCGTATGATTGTTATCTCCGATGCAGACATTGCGTACAACGAAGTTCAAGTTGAAAAAGGAAAGGAGTACCCACTTCCTTTAGGATATAGCAAACAGTTCAAGCGTGTGGTATACGACAACAAAGATCTTTTGCTTAATTGTGTGAACTATCTTTTAGACGACGCGAGTTTAATTGATGTTCGTTCACGCAACATTCAAGTTAGAAAACTAGACAAAGAAAAAATTTCCGCAGAAAAAAATTATTGGAAAACGTTGAATACAGCCTCTCCCCTTTTTGTGTTAGCCATCTTTGGAAGTGCTGTTGTTTATTCAAGAAAAAGACGTTGGACCAAGAGGAACTAACATGAAAAAAAAGAACATCATTCTTCTCTCCCTCTTCTTGCTTCTTGCTGGAACAGCTGTTTTCCTTTATCCAAAGTTGAGCAAGAAAAGTTCAACCGGAGACAATCCGTTTATGCAATTTTCTGTTGAGGACACCGCTTCAATTTCTAAAATTACCATTCAAGATCGAAACGGAAATGTGGCTCTGTTGGAACGCAAGCCAAGCAGTGTCGATTGGACTATCAATAAAAAATACGCCGTTCGAAAAGATGTGATTAAACTTTTGCTCGAGTGTTTTCACGACATTCGCGTGAGAGGAAATGTTCCCACAAAGATGCGCGACAACATGATGAGTGTGATGGCTTCTTCAGGAAAGGAAGTTAAGATTTACGGGAAGAACAACGAACTTTTAAAGACCTACTTCGTGGGACCGAACACGCAAGATCACATGGGTACCATTATGCTCTTGGAAACGCCTGAAGACGGACGAAGCGAAGATCCTTACATTACGCACATTGAAGGATTCACAGGATTTTTGAATCCGCGTTTTTTCATTGATGAGATGGAATGGCGCAGCACCGAAGTCTTTTACTATCCGAATAACGACATTGCAGAAGTTGAGATGTTGCACATGACCGATCCTTCAAGCAGTTTCAAGCTTTCATATTTAGGGAATAACAAATTGAAATTGGAACGCTACTTAAACGGTGCCCTTACTCCGTTTGCAAAACTAGACACTGCCCTTGCCTTCGACTTATTGAAACGCATGAAGAAGGTTCACTTGGAAACCTACAACACCATGCTAAAGCCTGAAGCGGCAGATTCCATTAAGAACATTACGCCTACGTTTGTTTTAAGAGTGAAAAACAATGCCGGCGCTATTACCTCGTTGAATTTGTACTTGAAGAAGGCGAAAGAAATGACGCCAGATGCAACCGGACAGTTAACACCGTTCGACCCTGAATATTTCTGGGCGAAAACAGACGCGAATGAATTGGGATTGGCTCAGTTCTTTGTGTTCGAGCCGTTGCTGCAACCGGCAAGTTTTTACGGACGTTAAAACGAACCGTTGACCTTCAGCTGATAAATGGCTATTCCTCCGGCTATGGATGCGTTCAAGCTTTCCGCATTACCCATAGAAGGAATGGTTAATCGCGTTGCTGAAGCCTGAATGAAGTCTTCCGAAACACCGTGGCTTTCACTTCCTACCACCAACGCCCATTTTTCTGGGGCTTTGAACAATTGAATGGGTGTTCCATTCAAATCTGCAGCTAGCAGCGGAATCTCCTTCAACATAAAATATTCAATGAGCTCTTGGGAAGATTCTGAAGCAAAAGGCATACGCAAAATACTTCCCATCGTTGCTTGTACCACCTTCGGATTGTAGACATCCACGCACTGATCATCGAGAAGCAACGCATCAACTCCAAACCATTCGCACGTGCGAATGAGTGTTCCCAAATTTCCTGGATCTGAAATCGCATTCGCCACACAAAATGTTTTTCCTGAAATATCGGAAAGACCTAAATTTTTCTGTTTCAAAACAGCCAAATATCCCGGTGGTTGGGTCAGACTTGAAATTTGTTCCATGTCACGCTCATGTATAAGCGGAACTCGAAACTTGAGTGAAAAATCTTCGTCTGAAGTAAAGGCCTTCACAACACTGGACTCGAAACTTAACGCTTCTTCCACAGCCTTTCTTCCTTCCACAACGAACAATTGCTCCTGCATTCTGAATTTCTTCTGTTGCAACGAGCGAATTAGTTTGATTTCGTTCTTGGAAATAGACATTAAATTTTATTTCTACAAAGATGCGTTAGATATTTGTAGAAATGATGCAAAAGAAGTTTTTTCAGAAAAGCGTGCTAATACCAATTCTTATTGGTGTCTTGCTTTCGTTAACCTATTCTTCTTGTACCATTCAGAACAACCTAGGGGAAGGTGAAATTTATTTTGAAGATCACAAGATCGATTTTGTTGGACGCAAAACGGAGTTGCTCACTGCCACAGACGTAAGCGCCGATGAGCTTTTGTATTTAGCGAAACTTAAACCCAACCGAAAAACCTTGTTGTTCAGATTGAATATGCGTCTGAACACATTTGTTCCAAGGAAATTTCTGGAACGTTCACAGCTTCGCATAGACAAGCGTTGCGCACGAATTAATAAAAAAAAATTCGACAAAGAAACACGTAAAAACAAAAGGCACAAAGAACCGAAGAAGTGCAACGGTCTGTGGCCTTGGCTGGCCTACACGGTTGGTGAACCGCCTGTTCTATTAGACACCATACTTATGAACAAGGGTGCGCGTCAGATGGAAATATACTTGCGCAAAAATGGCTATTTCAACGCTGAAGTCCATGCAGAAAGTGTCTTGAATTCCGAGAAAAATTTATTCTGGAAGGCTGGGAAGAAAAGCCATGTCGTTTACCACGTTGAATTAAAAGATCTCTACGTAATAAACAAAGTGGAATGGTCAGCGGAAGACCCCAACATTCAAAAGCAAATTCCAAAGCTCTCTGAAAAATCTTTGGTTAAGTCAGGAGATCGCTTTCGTGTTGAGAATTTAGATAACGAACGCGGAAGAATTACGCTATTCCTGAGCAACGAAGGGTTTTATGAATTTATTCCAGACTATATTATCTACCAATTAGACACGGTTACCTCACCCAAACAAGTGAATGTAAAACTCACCTTTCTAAATCAGAAAGCGCTCGATGGTTACGGAAACTTCACTGGGAAAACCCTTCCACATCGTAAATTCTATATCGGAGAAATTTCCTTCAACACCTCTTTCAATCCGTTGGATCCGAATAAAATTCCAACGGATACTGTTCTGTATAAAGGCCTCGACGTTTTGAGTAACGGCGTCTCTTGCATTAAGCCGGTGTTGTTGAACCATCGGGTTGAAGTAAAAGAAGGACAGTTGTACCAGCAGCGTTACATAGATGAAACGTACAAACGCTTCACGCAGTTGGGGGTATTCAAGACCGTGAACATTCAACTTTCACCAAGAAACGACGCCAAGACAGGACAAGCACTTCTCGATGTTAAAGTTCTTTTGGCTCCGAATAAAAAGCAAGCGTTGAGTTTCGATCCACGGGTAACTAACCGAGCGGGCAACATGGGTATTTACGGCAACTTAATCTACAAACATCGCAATGTGTTCCGTGGTGCAGAGGCCTTTGAATTCAAGACGGTGGTGGGTGCGGAAGCCTCGCAAGTATTGGGCGGCGGATCAGCGACTTCAGGCACAGGGGATCAGATTGTTCAACGTACTTTCCATTTGAACACCTTTGAAATTGGTCCGGAGATGTCGTTGAATATCCCGCGTTTATTTCCAAAAGATTTAGCAAAAACAAGTCGAAGCAATTATCCCAAGACAACCTTACGCGCGGGATTGAACTACCAGCGAAGACCCGATTACACGCGAACACTTTCTCAAGTAAGTTTCGGTTGGACCTTCATTGAAAACCCGGAAAAAGTTTCTTCTTTCGATGTTGAATGGGCGGAATTGAGTCTGATTAAAATTGAACGCTCAGCTGCATTTGACCGCTGGTTGGGTGCCTTGAATGACAGCTATTTGGCGAACAGTTATCAAAATCACTTAATCTGCGCCTCGCGTTTGGGCTATACTGTGAACACTCAAAAAGACGGAAACCAGCCTCGCTCTTTTTATTACCGCGGAAATATTTTAGAAGGAGCAGGAAACTTGCTTCGCGCCATTTACCAGCGATTGCCGCAGGCCACACCCGACTCCTTAGGCAGTTACGAGATTAATAAAATTCGATTTGCGCAATACGTAAAATCGGATCACGACATTCGGTTCTACACGCAAAAGGACGATCGAAACAAATTCGCATTCCGAGCATTTGTGGGTGTAGGAATTCCATTAAAAAACTTGCCTTCACTTCCCTTTGAGAAAAGCTATTTTAGCGGAGGTGCCAACGGTCTTCGCGCTTGGCAGGCTCGCACGCTTGGTCCGGGCAGCTTCCGCGACACTTCATTGGTTCGCTCTTTCAACAACATTGGCGATATTAAATTGGAATGCAATGCGGAATATCGATTCAAGATTACGCACATGATTCAAGCCGCATTTTTCGTAGATGCCGGAAACATTTGGTTAGCGAATGTCGATCGCAGCAGACCTAACGCCGAATTCAACAAAAATAGATTTTACAAAGAATTCGCTGTCGGAACAGGTGCGGGATTGCGATTGGATTTCGACTTCTTTGTGGTTCGAATGGATATTGGAATTCCTTTGAGAGATCCGCTGAAGATCGACGGAGAGAAATGGTTGTGGCAAGGAAAAGAAGAGTACAACGCATTCTTAACTCGCGTGAATAATGCGCCCAGTTCGTTCAAGCTTCAACCGGTGTTGAATTTAGGATTGGGATTCCCTTTCTAACCTTTTAGTATTTCTTGTTGAATGAGCTTGCGTGTGTGATTGGCCATTTCTTCAATGCTCATGTTGAAGAACGCATCGTCTTTCAAAGCGGGTAAAATTCTAAGTTCAACGGTTGCCGGACGCATAAAAAAACTACCACTTGCTAAAGCCTTTGCGCTTCCAATAACAGCAATGGGAACAATTGGAATTCGTCCTTCTTTCGCAATGATGAACACCCCCTTTTTGAAGGGTAAAAGTTCTCCTGTTTTGGTTCGCGTACCTTCCGGAAAAGCGGCAATGCTTTTTCCTCCTTGAATGTCTTGAATGGCAGTGCGCATGCTTGCCATGGCGCGTTCGCGATTCTTTCTGTCCACGAAAATCATTCCTACGATTTTCATGTATTGACTCAACACGGGAATCTTTTTCAATTCAATCTTTCCAATGAAAAACATGGGGCGATTGACGCGTGTGCAGATGATGGGAATGTCTAATTGAGAGGCGTGATTTGAAGCGTAGATGGCAGGTTCATCCAATACATTTTCTAAACCTTTGGCCTTCACTCGCACCATGGAAATAGCAAGAATCATGGGCGAAAAAATGTAGTATCCCATTATCCTGTGTGAATACGTTGGGTTGGTCGCGAGTGCGAAAAGCATTCCAAATATTCCGCAAAAAAGTGTCCAAACTACAACCAATACAAGTTGTAAAATATTAATGGGTAACCACAAGATTTTCGAAATCATCCTTCCTCTCCGTTGTATTTTTCGAAACGAACTATTAAGAATTTACTGATTGGCGTGTTGCTTCGTTCAGCCGTGTGGTGCAAGGGAACCAAGCAATTCGTTTCCGGAAAATAAGTCCCCACACAACCTTTCGGAATGTCGTACGGAACAATGTGAAATTTGATTGCCTTGCGCTCTACTCCTTCGTGCACGGCAATGATGTTCACCAACTCTTTGTGTTGAAATCCGGATGCAAGAATATCTTCTTCGTTCATCATTAACACGCGACGTTCGTTTTCTACTCCGCGGTAGCGATCGTCCAATCCGTATACCGTTGTGTTGAACTGATCGTGTGTGCGAATGGTCATTAAAACATAATGTCCGGTTGGAATTTCTATGTGTTGAAGGGGTTCTGTGTTGAAATGTGCTTTTCCCGAAGGTGTGGTAAACCTCCCTTCGCGCGGACCATTCGGAAGATAGAATCCATCGGCGCCGCGAACGCGTTTATTGTAATTGTCGAAGCCTGGAAT
>CANGEF010000038.1 GCA_947452685.1 Flavobacteriales bacterium
CCGGAACAGATCCACTCAACCCAGATACAGACGGTGATGGTGTGACAGACTCAGCGGAGTTGACAGACGGCACGAATCCGAACGATCCATGTAGCTTGTTAATCACAAGCCAAACGATAAGTCCGAGTTCTGATTGGGGTAACTTGGATTGTGATGGAGATGGCTTGACTAATTTGGAAGAACTTAATGCGAACTCAGATCCAAACGACCCGTGCAGTCCAGTAAGCTGTGACTTAACAATTCCCCAGGCAATTACTCCAAATGGAGATGGATACAACGATGTTTTCGTTATAGATGGAATTGAAAATTATCCAAGCAATGAATTGGTTATTTTCAACAGATGGGGCTCAGAGGTATTCCGAGTTAACAATTATCAGAATGATTGGAATGGTAAGTCAATGAGCAACTTCAGTGTTTGGGGCGAAGATTTACCAACTGGAACTTATTACTACATCTTCGATACAAAGAAAGATGGTGCTAAGGCATTAACTGGATTTATTTACCTCACTCGTTAATGAGAAAAAAAAGAAATTATATGAGAACTTTCAAAGTCATATTTGTATTTATTGCAGCGCTTTTCTCTCTTAAGGGATACTCGCAACAAGATCCTATTTTCACTCAATCATTCGATAACATGATGTATGTGAATCCTGCATATGCGGGAAGTCGCGGTGTGTTGAATTTCACTGATTTAAATCGAGTGCAATGGGTCGGGTTCGACGGTAACCCCAGGTCGAATGCACTGAGCTTGAATGCACCGATATACCAAGAATCGCTTGGCGCTGGTTTCAATTTAATCAATGATGCTGTAGGGCCAATTAAACAAACGATGTTTTTTGGAGATTTGGCCTATTCCATAAAAATTCGAGGGAATGGTGCTCGACTAGCTTTTGGATTAAAGGCCGGTTTCAATTTAATCAATGTGAATTCTGCAAATCTCACAACGACTGATTTAAGTGATCCTCTGCTAATTCAGAATATTCAAAATAGATTGAATGCAAATTTTGGCACCGGAATTTACTACCATTCTTCTAAGTTCTATTTCGGATTAAGTTCTCCTAAAATATTAAACAGAAGTTATGATGGCGTGTCAATGAATAATCTTGAAAAACGTCATTATTTCGGTGTAGTTGGAGGAATAACTAATTTGAACGAAGATTGGAAACTAAAACCTTCCGCTCAATTTAGATTAACGCAAGGAGCCCCAATAAGTGTAGATTTAAGTCTTGCCAGTATCTATCGAGATAAACTTTGGATAGGAGCTTTATACAGAGTTGGAGCGGCTTACGGAATGTTTGTTCAATTCCAATTCACTCCACAGCTAAAAGTGGGTGTTGCTTCTGATTTAGCATCTAGTCAACTTAGAAGTTATAATTCAGGTTCTTTTGAATTCATGCTTTCTTATGACTTAAATTTTAAAAAGGAAGGCATTCGTTCTCCACGTTATTTTTAATAAATCGAAATGAAAAGAGTAATTATATTATTTGTGCTTCTTGCTATAGGATTTCAAGTAGAGGCACAATCAGCGAAACTCAAAAGAGCAAATAAACAATTTGAACGCTTAGCCTTTGTCCCAGCTCAGAAATTATATGAGGAACTTATGGGAACGAAGCAGGAAACTGCGGAAGTATTGCTCCATTTAGCAATGTGCTACTATCACACAAACCAAATGGAAAAGGCTGTAAATCTTTTTTCACAGCATTTAAGTTCAAATCAAGGTAGTGCGGATGAATTATTTTTCTATGCTCAAGCGTTAAAACAAATCGGAAGAATACAGGAGGGTGACGAGCAACTTGAGAAGCTTTATGCTTTATCGAATTTGGATTTGCGTGCGAAATCACTCGTTGAAAATAAGAATTATCTCGATGAGATAAAATCAAAAGGTGATCAATACACATTGAAAAATCTCGCAATAAATTCTGCGAACTCGGATTTTGGTGGGTATGCCTATTTCGATGAAATTCTATTTCTTTCTTCAAGATACAATTCTCTAACTGTAAAAAGAGAGTGGTCTTGGAACGGTTCCAATTTTTTAGATGTTTTTACTGCAAAAGAGAATAATGGGGAATGGATAGAAACGGGAATGTTGAGTGAAATATGCACCAAGTTTCACGAGGGTCCACTTTGTTTTGATGGTGGAAAAGGGTTGTATTTTACACGGAACAATGAAGGGAAAACGAAATTCGATAAAAACGGAATTCGAAATCTATCCCTGTATTTAGGATCAGTAGATAAATTAGGTGGTATTTCTGAAACACTTTTACCGTTTTGTTCTTCTGAATATTCTGTTGGACATCCAGCGATTTCCCCAGATGGAAAAACACTTTATTTCGCATCGAATATGCCAGGTTCCAAAGGTGTGGATATTTATGAAGTTGCTATTGAAGGACTCGGAAAATTTGGAACGCCTAAGAGATTGGATGGAAATGTAAATACAGACGGAGATGAAATGTTTCCATTTGTAGCGGCTGATGGTACGCTTTTCTTTTCCTCAAATGGACATATTGGTCTAGGGGGACTTGATGTTTTTCGCAGAAATTCAAAGGGGGAAATTCAAAATTTGGGTCAGCCTTTGAATAGCATGAATGATGATTTTGCTTTTGTATTGAAAAAGGACAACAGAACAGGTTATGTTTCTTCAAACAGAGCAGGGGGAAAGGGTGACGATGATATTTATTCTTTTACGTATACTGGACCTTTCGAAATTGAAATAACAGGTGTTGTGGCAGATGAAAAATCTGGAGAAAAAATATCGAATGCCTATGTCGTTATCAAGGATGCTAAAGGGAAGCAGATTACTTCGGTAATGACAGATAAAGAAGGGGATTATAGTATTTCAGCCTTATCGGGTATGGCTTATACAATTGAAGTTAAAAAGGACGGCTTCTCAAATCAAATTGCAGAGGTTGTGACTACAGACGAGAATCTAAAGAAAGATTTTAATCTGAAAAAAGCTGGTGTTGAATTCGTTTATGAAGTGAAAGATAAATTGGAGAAAACGCCAGTTGCGGGTGTATCTATTCAAGTTAGTGACAATAAATTCAATACAACTTTTAATGTCACTACCACGGAATCTGGAATGGTTTCTAGAAAAGAACCTACCTACAAAATTGGCGATGTTGTAGACTTGCAAATTCGTTTATCCAAAGACGGGTATCTCGAGAAAACAGTTCAATTAAAAACCACCGTGAATTCAAATGTGGTGAACGTTTCAGAATTGTTGGACTTGGCATTAAGCAAGCTTGTTGTGGGCGGAGATCTAAATGACTTGATAGAAATAAACCCGATTTATTTTGATTTAGGAAAGTTTAGTATTAGAAAAGATGCGGCAATTGAGTTGGATAAAATTGTTTCAATCATGAATAAATATCCAAAGATGAAAGTTGAATTGGGTTCACACACAGATTGCAGATCCAGTATGGCTTCGAACCAAAAGTTGTCTGACAAGAGAGCGAAAGCTTCTGCCGATTACATCAAGTCTAGAATTACAGAACCAAATCGAATCAACGGAGTTGGATACGGAGAGTCTAGATTGAAAGTAAACTGTCCGTGTGAAGGAAATATAAAATCAGATTGTCCGGAAGAAGAACATCAGAAAAACAGAAGAACTGAATTTATTATTACTTCAATGAACTAATGTTGAGTTCTTGAATGGTTTGAAGGATGAGTTCTTTTTTTTGAATTTCATTTCCTTCAAGAATAACAAACCGAGCTTGATGATGAATCAGCTCGGTTTTGTATTTTAAAAACAATTGGTTTCGGTACTCTTGATCTGGTGCACTTCTCAGCGGATCCTCTTCCCATACCACATCGGGTGCACACAAAAAGTGAATGTCCATTTTGCAGGAAGGAAGTTGTTCTAGCTCCGGTAAGTTCAATTGAAAAACCTCTTCGTTCCAAACACGAAGAACGAAAATGTCGGTATCGAAAATTTCGTGAACGTTTAATTTCCGTTGATTGAAAAGCGCGCACTGGTTTGTTACAATCGATCTGAAGTCATCTTCACTCGCTCTAGTAATGTTCCTTTCTTCGAGATATTCACGTGCGAATTCGGGGACATAGAGAGAATCGGAAAGCTCCAATGAAAGCCACTTCGAAAAAGTTGATTTTCCGCTCGATTCTGGACCTGTGAAAGCAATGCGCATTGAGTACTTTGTTGTTACTTTGCAAAGATGTCAAATACTGAGCGACTCTCATCGAAAATTAAACAACGCGATTTCAAATTGAATGCGTTGCTGGAACTTACCGAGGCCATTAATGCAAATAGTTCGGAGGATGATTTGATTTCCCAATTTCAAAATATTGTGCAAACACATTTAGGAATTGAGAAACTGGCGCTATTCGTTAAACGAGAAGATTGGCAGTGCTTGCTTCAATATGGCGATATGAGTGTTTCAGAATTTGTAATTCCTGCAGATGATTTTTTTCATGCAAACACAGGTGTAGCTCTTTCGGAAGATGCATCGCACGAGTCTTTTGATGTGGTGGTTCCCGTTCTTCACAATAACCAGCCTTTGGCTATTGCCTTGGCGGGAGACAATGCAGAAGATGCTCGCGGAATGAGTCCTACGGTGAAGCACATGCGTTTCCTGCAAACGTTGACTTCGGTGTTAAGTGTAGCGCTTGAAAACAAACGTCTACTCACGAATTTGGTTCAACAAGAAAGACTGAAAAAGGAATTGGAGTTAGCTGCAGAGATGCAACAACTTCTTTTGCCCAATCATTTTCCAGATACAACAGATTGGAACGTCCAAGGAATTTATCGTGCCCACCAACAAGTGGGTGGCGACTACTACGATGTCTTTCAAATATCCTCGAAAGAATGGGTGTTCTGCTTGGGAGATGTTTCAGGAAAGGGAATGCCCGCTGCTTTCTTAATGTCTAATTTTCAAGCTTACGTGCGGAATGCTTTCGAAGAGAAGCGTCCAGATTTAGTGAACCTCGCAAACAAATTGAATAATCGAGTTTGGGATGCGGCTCAAGGTGAAAAGTTCATTACGTTTTTTCTAGCTGTATACAATTCTGAAATTCAAGAACTGGAATATGTGAACTGTGGTCACAACGCACCTGTTTTCAAAACGGGAAACGAATTCAAACATTTTGGTGCAACGGCTATTGGATTGGGAATGCTACCTGAATTGCCGAAGGTGAGCGCAGTTAAATTGGAATTGCGTTCAGGTGATGTGTTGTTGGGATACACAGACGGACTTGTTGAAGTGAACAATGCCGAAGGTGATTATTTCGAAATGGAAGGCATTGAGAAAAGTTTGAAAGGATTACATGCGAAAGATATTTGCAATTCAGTAGAAACTGCGGCGAACGATTTTCGTGGAGAGTGTCTTTTCAATGACGACGTAGCAATTCTTGCTATTTGTTGGAAATAAGGCGTGCTGGTTTCGTTACATGGAATAAATCCATTGCAACCAAAATTCCTATGAAACCCCAGAACGGAACAGAGGCTTTGTCTGTGTCTAAGTAGTTGTTCAATGTTCCGTGAACGAAATAGGTGATTAGTCCAAGGAAGACACTCATGATAATAACGCGATGTTCTTTTTCTACTGCAGCATAAAACAGTTTAAATCCGAGAATGAGGGTGTATACAAAAATGGAAAAGAACAAAAGCATGCCTAACACCCCTTCTTCTGCAAGCGGACCTAAATATTCACTGTGTGCGTTTCCACCATCTCCGTTATTGGTGCTGATAATGGTTCGGTCTTTTGCTTGTTGAAATGGAGCGTAAACGAACTGATAGGTCCCAGGGCCCCAGCCGGTGATAGGTCTTCTTCGAAACATTTCCATGGCGCAGTGCCATCGATTCAATCGTTCCAAATTAGAGGCGTCCGAAGACACATTCGAAATTGAAGAGACATGCTCGTCTAATTTATCACTGCTTTCTTGCTTGTTCTGTCCAAGTTGCTGCTGAATGGTATCCCATGAAAAGAAGAGGATACTTCCAAAAATAAGTGTTCCATAGAAAACATATTTGAGTGGAATTCGAAACATCATAATGATAAAAATTCCGAATGCCACAGCCACTGAAACCCATGCTGCGCGGGTGTATGAAAGAACCAATCCAACGGTTAGAATAAACAAAGCCGAATAAATTAAGAAGGTAACAAGCGGACTTTTCTTTTTCAGGAAAAGCAGTCCAATTCCAATTGGAAAAAACATGGCTAGGACTGCACCGTAGCTTGTATGATCCTTGAACAAAGGTTCCATAACCCAGTGCGCACTTTCTTTGTCGAAATTGAACTGAGCATGCCGGGTCACCGTGTAAACAATAACAATACACAAGGGCGCTAAATAACTCGCGAAGAATTTTTTTATGTTGGAAAAGTCTTGAAAGAGATGTGCCCCAAGCAAATAAAATCCAGAGATAAACCAAAGTCGAGTAGCTATGAATTTAAAAGATACCAGCGGGTATTCGCTGGTAACGGCAGTAAATATCATCCACAATAAATAGAGGCCAATGATGTAAGTAAACGGATGTTTGAATATTCTTCGATCGACGCTTTTCCCGGAAATGATTTTAAAAATCATCAAGAGTAAGAGAGCAGCTATTATTGGTTCTGTAGGCAGATACATTCCTATGTGGGCCACTTCCATCTCTTCTAGGTTAATGCTTAGAGGTGTGGCCATAATGCTGAAAAACCAAACCCACTCAATTTTATGAATGGCGAGCCACAAAGCAAACAAGGCAGCAGGAATAATAAAGAGAAGATAAAATTCAAAGGCTACAGCAATGCCTTGCGTAATCGCGAACAAACTTCCCCAAAACAGTATGGGTTTATTTTGAATAAAGGCTGTGAAAGATTTCACTGCTTACGCATTTTTCAACTTTTGAATATTGTCGCGAACGAGAATTACCACAATGCCAAAGACGAAAGTAGCCATGGCGCTCACGAGAACAATTAGCCAGCGAATGGGATAAGATTTCTTGTCCGCCGCTGCTGCTTTATCTACAACCAGGTGAGAAGAGATATTCGATTCAACATCAATTTTCATCAAATCATAACGCTTTCTTAGAATCTGCATTTTCTCGTATCCACCGTCAATTTCACTTTCAATTTTCTTGTAGCGCGTTCCATACTTAGACAGGAAGTCCATTTGCACTTTAATGTCTTGTGCGCGATCGGGATGACCTTCCACAATAGCGGTTCCGTATTGTTCTGTTAAGTAGGCAATCTGGTCTTTGTAGCTGTAGACGCCCTTTTCTTGCAGGTACTGCATGGAGTCTTCGAGAACTTTAATTTCATTTTGAAGAGTTTCAAGAGAGGACTTTGCGTACAAGAAAGCCGACAGAGCTCTATCGCTGCGCATTTGATTGCTCACCGAGTCGGCTAATTGAGCAATATCATTGGCAATGTCTCTTGCGCGTTCAGGAGACGCATCTAAAACGGTGATTTCAATGGAACCGAATCGCGTTAAATCAGCAGAGACGTTTTCGTTGTATTCCTTTCCAATTAACGTATTGGCTCCACGATCTGTTTTTCCAATGTTGTATACTTCCCACAGATTGTATTTTTCAATGATTCTGCCTCGAACCTGATCTGAGTTAATGATTTGCATTAAACGCTCGGCATCTTCTTCCTCACCGTAGGCCAAGACATCGGATTTCTTAACGTCCTCTAAAAGTTGTTCCCCGAAACTGTGCTGCTGCGAGGCGAAAAGAACCACCGTGCTTTTATATTTTTCAGTAATTAAGAACGAGGCGGCTGCGGCTATGATGGCAGCAACAGCGGTCACAATGAAAAGATGTTTTCTCCACTTAAAAACTACGACTAACAGGTTAGACGAATTCAGGGTTTCTACAGAATTATTTCCTTGGTTATTCATGCTTTGGTCAATGATGGTGCAAAAGTAAGGTCTTTTGCAAGCGGTTCGAACTGCATAAAGTAGTTTGACGGGAATTATTGTCTGGGCGCTATTTTTAAGGATTAAAATAAAAAATCGAAATTCAAGACATTTTTCAATACAAAATTGGTCTTCCTGTATTACTTTTGCGCCCGAAATTCAACCTGAATACGATTTTCTATGTCAACTCAAAATGGTAAAGTAGTTCAAATTATTGGCCCTGTGGTAGATGTCTCTTTCCCTGCTGGTCAAAAACTTCCAAATATTCTAGACGCCCTTGCTATCAAGCGTACTGGCGCAGACGATCTAATCCTTGAGTGCCAAAAGCACGTTGGAGAAGATACCGTTCGTGCTATCGCAATGGATGCAACGGAAGGTCTTCAAAGAGGTGCTGAGGTTGTGGCTTTAGGTCGCACCATCACCATGCCTACAGGAGACCAAATCAAAGGTCGTTTGTTCAACGTAGTTGGAAAAGCGATCGACGGTATCGGAGAAGTAAGCAACGAAAATGGTAACTCCATTCACCGCGGTGCTCCTCGATACGAAGATTTGTCTACCGCTACTGAAATTCTTTTAACAGGAATTAAAGTAATTGACTTGATTGAACCATACTCAAAGGGTGGTAAAATTGGATTGTTCGGTGGTGCCGGAGTGGGTAAGACCGTATTGATCATGGAGTTGATCAACAACATTGCAAAAGCATACACAGGTCTTTCTGTATTTGCTGGTGTTGGTGAGCGTACTCGTGAAGGAAATGACTTGTTGCGCGAGATGATCGAATCTGGCGTTATTAAATATGGCGATGCATTCGTGCACGAAATGGAAAAAGGCGGATGGGACGTATCTAAAGTAGATATGAAAGCGCTCGCTGAAAGCCAAGCGACTTTGGTGTTCGGACAAATGAATGAGCCTCCTGGAGCACGTGCGCGTGTTGCATTGAGTGGTCTTTCAGTTGCGGAATACTTCCGTGATGGAGATGAGCAGTCAGGTGGACGCGATATCCTATTCTTCATTGACAACATCTTCCGTTTCACTCAAGCGGGTTCTGAGGTATCGGCTCTTTTAGGTCGTATGCCTTCAGCGGTAGGTTATCAACCAACCTTGGCTTCTGAAATGGGAGCTATGCAAGAGCGTATCACTTCTACAAAGAGAGGATCTATCACTTCGGTTCAAGCGGTATACGTGCCTGCAGATGACTTGACTGACCCTGCGCCAGCAACAACCTTTGCTCACTTAGATGCAACAACAGTATTGAGCCGTAAGATTGCTGAGTTAGGTATTTATCCTGCGGTAGATCCATTGGATTCTACTTCTCGTATCTTAACTCCAGCTATTGTTGGTGAAGAACACTACCGTTGCGCTCAGCGTGTGAAAGGAATCTTACAACGCTACAAAGAATTACAAGATATCATTGCAATCTTGGGTATGGACGAATTGTCTGAAGAAGATAAGTCTGCTGTATACCGCGCTCGTAAAGTGCAGCGTTTCTTGTCTCAGCCATTCCACGTGGCAGAGCAGTTCACAGGTATCCCTGGGGTATTGGTTCCAATTGAAGAAACAATCAAAGGTTTCAACATGATTCTAGACGGAGAGTGTGATGAGTTTCCAGAAGCAGCTTTCAACTTGAAAGGTACCATTGAAGAAGCTATCGAAGCCGGTAAGAAAATGTTGGCTGAATCACAGAACTAAGAGCAATTATGCGCGTTGAAATAATTACCCCAGAAACCGTACTCTTCCAAGGTGAAGCAGAATATGTTTTCCTTCCAGGAAGTTCAGGTGGATTGGGAATCTTGAATAACCACGCCCCACTGATTTCTTCATTGAAAAAAGGAAGCGTGCGTGTGAAAGATACTCAGGGCAAAGAATTGACTTTCGATGTTCTTGGCGGTACCGTTGAGGTGCTGAATAACCAAGTAATGGTTTTAGCTGAATAATACTTCCCTTTGGGAAGAACAATCTAACGTTATGAATATTGAACAAATAAACACCGGCTCTCTAACAGGAGAGTTAAAGGTGACTCTTGATCCTATTGATTACAACGAAACCTACGAGACGGCTCTAAAGACCTACCGTAAACGCGTTGAATTACCGGGGTTTCGTAAAGGTGCAGTTCCTGCTTCCTTGGTGAAACAACGTTTCGGAAAGTCTCTACTTGCCGATGAAATAAACAGAATGTTGCAAGAGGCAATCGGAAACTTTGTTTCTGAAAACAAACTTGAGTTATTGGGAAGTCCAATTCCAAAAGAAGGTGACGATGTGGGAGATTGGGATAATCCTTCAACTTTCACATTCACTTATGAGATTGGTTTTGCTCCAACCTTCGATTTGAATTTAGATAAATCGAAAACCTTCACTAAGTTGGAAGTAGACGTAAACGAAGAGCTCATCTCTCGTCAAATGAAAGAATACGCTCGTCGTCACGGTCAACTTTCTAAACCAGAAGTAACGGAGTCTGAAGACATGATTATGGCAGAGATTGCCGAGTTGAATGCAGACGGTTCAGTGAAAGAAGGTGGTGTTTCAAACAAGACTTCAGTCTTTTTAGAATACATCAAAGACGAAGCAACAAAGGCATTGTTCGTTGGGAAAAATATCGGTGAAAGTGCAGTAGTTGATCCGTTCATGTTGAACAGCGACCACGAAGATCTTTCTCGAATGTTGGGCGTTACACACCACGATCTTCATCACATCGATTCAAAATTTCAAGTGACTATCTCTGAAATTATGCGCATGCAACCCGCAGAATTGAATCAGGAATTATTCGATAAATTATTCGAGCCAGGAACAGTAACTTCAGAAGAGCAAATGAAAGATCGCGTGAAAGCAGATCTAGCAGCTATGTTCGAGAAGGATTCTGAATGGATGTTCAAGCGTGACTTCGCGAAGGATATCGTAGATATGGTTTCTATTGAATTGCCAGATGAATTCTTGAAGCGTTTCATTATCATGACCAACGAAAAGCCTATTGAAATGGCACAGTTGGAAATGGAATATCCAGGTTATGCAAACGGATTGAAGTGGCAGTTGATTGAAAATAAAATCATCAAAGAAAACGAAATCAAAGTATCTGTAGACGATGCAATGGATTACGTGAAAGCTTCTTTGGTAGATCGTTTCAAATCTTACGGCATGCCTGTAGATGAAGAGCGTCTAGATCAATTGGCGAAGCAAACACTTGCGAAGCAAGAAGAAGCTAAGAATGTTTATGATATGTTGTATGAAGACGGAGTAATGAAAGTTGTTCAAGCGAATTGTTCTGTGAAAGTTGAGCGTTTGGCTTACGAAGATTTCAGACACCGTGCTCAGCACTAATTAGAAATATTAGAAAAAGAAAAACCTCGGAACTTCCGAGGTTTTTTTATGAATTGAAATTCAATCTTTAGTTTTGAATCAACGAGATCTTTTCTAAGATTTCTGAAATCTCACGCTTCGCAGCAACAATCTTTTTCTCAATTTCTTTGCGCATGCCTTCAGCACCTTTACCCGTGAAGATACCCATGTTGTTTTCGTAAGACTTGATGTCGCCTTTCAACTTATCAATCTTATCGCGCAATATCATTTTTTCTCTGCTTAGTCCTTTATCGCCCGTAGACTTGATCGTCTCAATACGCGACTTGTAGCGAGTCATATCTGCTTCTTTGCGATCAGCATTCAACTTACCATACTTGTCGTCGAAAGCAGCTTTGTGACGTGCTTGCATTTTCGCGTAATGCTCACGAGGAACATGTCCAAGCGCCTGCCAACGTTCGTTGAATAAACGAAGCATAGCCAAGTCTTCATTCTTATTTCCAGAAAGAGGTGTGTTTTCAATTTCAGTAAGCAAAGCTTCTTTCAATCTTAAATTCTCTTCTTGTATTCCTGTCAACTCTCCGAAATGCTCTTTCTTTCTTTGGAAGAACACATCGCAAGCAGAGCGGAAGCGCTGCCATAACTTTTGTTCTTCCTTCGGGTCGGCACCACCAACCTGTTTCCACTTGTCTTGAAGTTTTTTAATTCCTTCTGTCGCGAGTTTCCAATCGCTACTGTCTTGAAGTGCTTTCGCATCATTGATGATGGTCTCTTTCGCTTTTTTATTTTTCTCGTAAACCTCTTTGCGAGATTCAAAATAAGTGCTGCGCTTGGTGAAGAATAAATCACACAATCCGCGGAACTCTTGCCAAATTTCTTCGTTCTCTTTTTTCTTAACCCAACCAATCGTTTTCCATTCTTCTTGAAGTTTTAAAACTTCTTCGGTCCACTTGTTCCAGCTGTTACTTTGAGAAAGATCCAATTCAAGAATCTCTTTCATGCGTTGAATAAGCAAGGTCTTCTTCGAAAGGTTTTCATTGCTGCTCGCGCTCAGAGCGTCGTAATGTGCTTGAATACGCTCTTGCTCAACACGAAGAATTCCAAAGAAATCATCGCCCATTTTTTGGAACGTCTCTTTCGGAGAAGGACCAATCTGCATCCAATCGCGTTGAAGCTTGCGAACTTCAACTTCCAATTCGTTTATCGATTCAATTGTTGAAAGTCCTTTCGCTAATTCCATCAACTCTTCCTTCAACTTCTGATTCACTTTTAAATCGTTCGCCTGAAGTTCTTTGTAGATGTTAATGTGATAAAAAAAATCTTGATTCGCTTTGTGCCAACGATCAATTAACGCAGGATATTTATCGCCCGGGACATCACCAGTGTTGTCCCAGTAATCTTTAATTTCTTTTTGAAGAGAAAAAGCTTTTCCAATGTTTTCTTCGTTCTTCGAAAGGCGCTCCATGCGATCGCACAAGTCAGATTTAATCTCGAAGTTTCGTGCGCGTTCTTGAGCCAATGCTTTTCCAGCTACCTGAATTTTATCTTCGTATTCTTTCAACAACTCTTGAAGTGAACCCTCCAGTTCATGCGGAGTGTAAACGAAATCTGTTTCTGCACCTTCTGCATTTTCAGATTTGAATTGTTCCCATTGCAACTGACGTTCTTTCACACTTTCAGCTTTCCAATTACTGCGAATGTTTTTTACTTGATCACGCACCAACATAATATCTTCTGCTTGAAGTAAGTCGCGCAACTGGCCTATTAATTCCTCTTTCATTTTTAGTTCTTCGATTCTCTCACAAATTTAACAAAGAAATTTCATAAATCCTTTGAACATTTCACGCCGAGCCTAGTATTATTTCTAATTTAGAAAAATGCAAAATGAAGCGCCAATAGACCTAGCAAAATGCCGATTGAAAATTCAGCGGTATTGTGACAAAGCCGAACGCGCGCCCTTCGATGTAGAGAAGAAGCTCATTCAATACGGGGTGTGGCAAAACGATAGGCAAGTTTTAATAGCGGAACTTATTTCCCTAAACCTCCTGAGTGAATCGCGATTTGCCTCGGCCTTCGCTCACGATCATTTTGAATTTCGAAAATGGAGCAAACGAAAAATTGAATTGCACTTGAAAGCGAAACGCGTTTCCCCCCGGAACATTCAAGATGCTATTCGAAATCTGCCTAGTGAAGGAGATTCGCTGCAAATAAGAGCACTGCTTCCTTCCCTTCAAAAAAAATATGAAAAGAAAGGTAGGTTGAAAAATCAATATGCCGCGAAAGCCCTTATTCGAAAGGGTTTTCAAACGGAAGAGGTGTTTAAAGTGCTTCGCGAATCGAGTGAAAGTTTTGACACGTTTTTAGATTAATTGACGTACTTTCGCGCTATAAAATTTCATTCCAGATGGCGATAACAATTGACGCGATCAACGAACTGAAAGAGCGCACGAGAGCGCTCGGGAGGTATCTTTGACGTGGAGGTAAAACTCCTCCAAATTCGTGAAGACGAAAAACTAACACAAGACCCCGACTTTTGGAACGATCCGAAAAAAGCCGAGGCAACCATGAAGCAAATCCGCAATAAAAAATTGTGGACAGATGCTTATCAAAAATGTCAATCTGCGGTTGATGATACGCAAGTGCTTTATGAATTTTTCAAGGAAGGCGAAGTAGACGAAGCTGAACTCGACGAGCAATATAAACTTGCTTCAACTGAGTTGGAAGAGCTTGAGTTTAAAAACATGCTTTCTGCCGAAGAAGATAACTTAAGCGCCGTTCTTCAAATTACTGCTGGTGCAGGTGGTACAGAGAGTTGCGATTGGGCAAGTATGCTCATGCGCATGTACATCATGTGGGGTGAAAAGAGCGGTTACAAAGTGAAAGAACTCGATCTTCAAGAGGGTGATGTTGCAGGTGTAAAACAATGCACACTCGAATTTGAAGGTCCTTTTGCATTTGGTATGTTGAAAGGTGAAAACGGTGTGCATCGTTTGGTGCGTATATCTCCGTTCGACTCTAACGCAAAGCGTCACACCTCTTTTGTGAGTGTGTATGTTTATCCGCTCGTAGACGACACCATTGACATTCATATCAATCCCGCAGATATTTCGTGGGACACGTTCCGTTCAGGAGGTGCAGGTGGACAAAACGTAAACAAGGTTGAAACCGGTGTGCGCTTGAAACACAAGCCTTCAGGTATCATCATCGATAACACCGAGACGCGCTCGCAACTTCAAAACAAAGAAAAGGCTATGCAATTGCTGAAGTCACAATTGTTTGAAGCCGAATTGGCCAGACGCCACGCAGCACGTGACGAGATTGAAGCAGGGAAAAAGAAAATCGAATGGGGATCACAAATTCGGAACTACGTTATGCAACCATACAAATTGGTGAAAGACGTGCGTACCGGTGAAGAAACCAGCGATGTAGAAAAAGTAATGAATGGTGAAATAGATAATTTCTTGAAAGCATTTTTAATGGGACAAGGAAAGGGAGTTCAACATTCCGATAACGACGATTTATAATTTAACACATAACGATCATGGAAAATTTTCGTATTGAAAAAGACACAATGGGCGAAGTAAAAGTGCCCGCAAATGTTTATTGGGGAGCTCAAACAGAGCGCTCTAGAAATAATTTTAAAATAGGACCAGAGTCAAGCATGCCGAGAGAAATCGTGAAAGCTTTCGGAACATTGAAAAAGGCTGCAGCACACGCCAACTGCGAGTTAGGAGTGTTGCCGTCTGAAAAGCGTGATGCAATTTCTGCTGTGTGCGACGAGATTGTTCGTGGCGAATTGTACGATCAATTCCCGTTGGTTATCTGGCAAACAGGTTCGGGTACTCAAAGCAACATGAACGTAAATGAAGTGGTTGCAAACCGCGCACACGTTTTAGCTGGTGGACAGTTGGGTGAAGGACAAATGTTGTTGAATCCGAACGACGATGTAAACAAATCACAATCATCAAACGACACGTATCCAACTGCTATGCACATGGCGGCATACGAAGCGGTTGTGAAAGTAACGATCCCTGGAGTAACTCAACTTCGCAACACACTTGCTGCGAAATCAAAAGAGTTTATGAATGTGGTGAAGATCGGACGTACGCATTTAATGGATGCCACACCTGTGACTTTGGGACAAGAATTAAGCGGATATGTAGCGCAGTTAGATCACGGCCTTCGTGCATTGAATAATACGCTTTCTCACTTAGGTGAATTGGCTTTAGGTGGAACCGCAGTGGGTACAGGTATTAATACCCCTGAAGGATATTCAGAATTAGTAGCAGCGAAAATCGCCGAATTCAGCGGTCTTCCTTTTCAAACTGCTCCAAATAAATTTGAAGCGTTAGCTGCACACGATGGCATTGTTGAAACTCACGGTGCATTGAAGCAATTAGCTGTTTCATTAAATAAAATTGCAAACGACATTCGCATGATGGCGAGCGGACCACGCAGTGGAATTGGAGAAATTCATATCCCTGAAAACGAGCCAGGATCTTCGATCATGCCGGGTAAAGTAAACCCAACACAATGCGAAGCATTAACCATGGTTTGCGCGCAAGTCATGGGTAACGATGTAGCAATCACAGTTGGTGGTACTCAAGGACATTA